>JBBKXS010000241.1:0-2921 GCA_037969605.1 Flavobacteriaceae bacterium | reverse complement strand
AAGGCAGATAAAGAACGCATACAACAAGTGTTAACTAATTTAATCGTGAATTCTATTAAATATGGCAGGGAAAAGGGCACTACGGAAGTAAGTGTCGAGAACCTTATTAAAAATAAAGTCATTGTTCGAGTAACCGATAATGGCGAAGGTATTACAAAAACCAATTTACCACGTCTTTTTGAACGGTTCTTTAGAGTAGATAAAAGTGGTTCACGTAAGGAAGGTGGTTCTGGTTTGGGACTTTCAATTGTCAAACATATCATTGAAGCACATGACGAAAAAATTTATGTCGAGAGTGAATTGAAAGTGGGCAGTGAATTCTCTTTTACTTTAGAAAAGGCTAAATAGCTTTTTAAAATTCACTTCAAAATCAAAATTACTTAAACCTTTATAATGACCAATTTTGTTGAGGCTTTCAAGTGTAAAATCATCTTGATAACAACTTGGTACAATGCCCTGTTCAGTTAAACGTTTTGCTAAATATTCTTGTTCAAACTGACCTGGAGTTGGAATGAAAAAAGCTTTTTTATTAAGTTTAGCCAAATCCATAATCGTAGTATATCCAGATCGAGAAACAATAAGCTCGCTTTCGTTTAAGGATTTTTCCAATAATTCTGAAGTCATAAAATTATAAATGACCATGTTGTTTTTTTTAGTTTTTATTTGTTCGTTTTCAACAATTCCTTTTATAAAAAGTAAGTATCCATGATAACCATCGAATTCTTTTAGCAATTTTTCTTCAAGCATAGCACGTTGAGGTTCTGGACCCGATAACAAAACCATTACATCACATTTGATTTTTGAATCAATTTTGTTAAATCTGCTTAAAGGGCCAATATATTTTATTGGTATTTCATTGGTTTTGATATGGCCTAACTTTCCACTTAAATTAGGGTCTCCTTGATGATCCGGTACCCAACATTCATCAAATCGCTTAATAAAGTATTGATGAAATTTTGTGCTCAACCAAGTTGTGTTGCCACTTAAGACTTGTAATTGATGTGTTATAAAAACAGAAGGCACTTTTTCATTGTAGATTCCCAATCTATTGTCAGAGATGACCCCATCAATATTGTAAGTTTCAATAATGGATTTTAATACTTTTTTTTCAGCCTTAATAGCTTTCAGTATTTTTGGGAAGCCTTTGAGTAATTTCAGTTTAAAAAGTTTACCTTTTTTGGGATAGGTAATGTTATAGGATGGGAGCTCAATAGCTTCCAAATAGGGAAATTCTATTTTTAATAACAATAATGCAGCACCGTCACTGGCAATCACAGGTTCAAAACCATGAGCAATCAAGGCCTTGATAATTGGGATGCTTCTGGTGGCATGACCCAATCCCCAATTTAAGGGGGCAACTAAAATTCGTTTTTTCAAAGTCATAAAAAATCAAAGATAAGCATATAACCACTTTTATATATTTCCTTAATTTTACCCAATCATTAAATTATTATAGTGGGAAGTAAAAACAAACTGAAACGCTTTAAAGAAAACGAAACCTTTGCTAATGTATTTCAGCCAAAGCGTGAGGAATTGATCAATACAACTTTTACTCTAAAAGGAAATTGGAATAAATTGTTTTTTAAGAATGACAATCCTTTGGTTTTGGAACTGGGTTGTGGTAAAGGAGAATACAGTATTGGTTTAGCCAAAAAATATCTAGACAAAAATTTTATAGGTATTGATATAAAAGGAGCACGTTTTTGGAGAGGCGCGAAAACAGCTTTAGATGAAGGAATTAATAATGTCGCTTTTTTAAGAACCCAAATTGAATTGATCGAATATGCGTTTGCTGAAGGTGAAGTGGATGAAATCTGGATAACATTCCCTGATCCCCAAATAAAATACAAACGCACCAAACACAGAATGACTAACAGTGAATTTTTGGATCGCTATAAAAAGATTTTAAAATCAGAAGGTGTTGTAAATTTAAAAACTGATAGCGAGTTTATGCATGGTTACACGCTTGGGCTATTACATGGAGCGGGACATGAAGTGCTTTATGCTAATCATAATGTTTATAAACAAGAAGGTAGCCCTGAAGAAGTTACGGAAATCCAAACGTTTTACGAAAGTCAATTTCTAGAACTAAACAAACCAATTACGTACATTAGATTTAAAATTAGATAAGTTTGAACATTACTATTGCGTTTTTTTTAGGTTTGATCTTTGCCTTTGTTGGTGTAATCCCTCCAGGGTTGTTGAATATGACAGCTGCAAAAATTAGCCTGAAAGAAGGTTATACAAGAGGCATCATGTTTTCAATAGGGGTTTGTGTCATCGTAATCTTCCAAACTTATATTGCTGCTATATTTGCTCGCTATATCAGTAACCATGAAGACGTGGTCGATATTTTACAGCGGGTTGCCTTTGTTGTTTTTGTTTTGATTACGGTGTATTATTTTTTAATTGCAAAAAAGCAATCCAAAGTTCAGGTTGAAACAAATATCAAAAGCAAACATAGTCGCATGTTTCAAGGGATGCTGCTTGCAAGTATTAATTTGCTCCCGGTGCCGTATCATGCCTATATGACTACTACATTGGCTTCATTAGGTTGGTTGAGCTTTGAACACACCATGATTATCAGCTATGTTGCAGGTGTTGCAACTGGAACGTTTGTGATGCTGTATGTTTATATTTTCTTTTTTGAAAAGATAAAGGGCAGAAATTTTACCTCTCCAAAAAATATGAATTATTGGGTTGGCACCATTACAGGTATTATTGCTATTATCACCTTAATAAATATTCTTAAAGAACTATAATGCAGTCTGAAACGATCAGCTTTTTTGATAACGTTTATGTAGTAGCAATGCAGATTCCATATGGTAGGGTAACTAGTTATGGAGCCATTGCCAAATACCTCGGAGCTGCTCGTAGTGCCAGAATGGTTGGTTATGCTATGAATTGCTGTCATGGTAAGG
>JBBKXS010000240.1:0-18898 GCA_037969605.1 Flavobacteriaceae bacterium | reverse complement strand
CTCAGAAAACATCTAAAAGGATTACAGTATTGGCAATTGGGTTTTTAATGATTTTTATATCATGTAAAAACACTTCAAAAACAGATTCTCAAGCTGAAGCAATTGAAAATGAGACTCATGATGTGCCGTTCTTTAAATTATCATTGGCACAATGGTCACTGCATAAATATGTTTATGAACAAGACGGGGACCCGTTTTTATTTGCCTCAATGGCTAAAGAAATGGGTTTTGAAGGATTGGAGTATGTGAGTGGATTATATACAAAGGAGATAGAAGCTTTGGGTATTGATAAGACAATAGACTCCTTGAAAACCATGAGTGAACTCAGTGGTATGCACAACGTATTGATTATGATTGATGGTGAAGGTGATTTGGCCGATCCAAATGTAGAAGTGCGGAATCAAGCTGTTGAAAATCATAAAAAATGGGTGGATGCTGCACAAAAATTAGGATGCCATTCCATAAGAGTGAATACGTTTGGGACTAATGATCCTGAAAAATGGAAAATATCTGTAGTGGATGGTTTAAAGAAATTATCGGAATATGCCGCTACAAAAAATATTAATGTACTATGCGAAAATCATGGTTGGTTATCATCCGATGTTCCAAAACTAATGGACGCTATACATGCGGTTAATATGGCCAATTGTGGTACGTTACCAGATTTTGGAAATTGGTGCGTAAAACGAAAAGAAGGTTCGCAATGGGGAGAGTGTCTTGAGGAATATCCAGATAAATATGAGGGCATTAAAATGATGTTGACCGCAGCAAAAGCGGTGAGTGCAAAATCCTATGATTTTGATGAGAATGGCAATGAAACCACTTTGGATTACCCAAGAATCATTCAATTGGTAAAAGACTCTGGTTATACCAATTATATCGGTGTAGAATATGAAGGAGAACGATTGAACGAAAGGGAAGGAATTCTTGCTACCAAAAATTTGTTGTTACAGTCAGCAAAAGGAGTTCACTAAATTATTCAAAAATTAACTAACTAATCTTTTTATATGAAAAAATCAATTCAATTTCAATTGTCCTTCATGATGTTCCTCGAATTTTTTATTTGGGGAGGTTGGTTCGTAACCTTAGGTTCATTTTTAGGAAATAATTTAAGTGCATCAGGAGCTGAAACAGGAATGGCATTTTCAACACAATCTTGGGGAGCCATTATTGCACCATTTATTATAGGACTTATTGCCGATCGTTATTTTAATGCTGAAAAAATCCTGGGAGTTTTACATCTTATAGGTGCAGTATTAATGTACCAAATGTCAAAGTCTACAGAATTTGCCACATTTTACCCGTATGTATTGGGGTATATGATCGCATATATGCCAACATTAGCCTTGGTAAATTCAGTGTCATTTAATCAAATGAAAAATCCTACTAAAGATTTTCCAATAGTTAGAGTTTTTGGAACCATTGGTTGGATCGTTGCTGGATTGATCATAAGTTTGGTATTCAAATGGGATTCCGAAGCCAATCTTGCTGCAGGAATGCTCTCCAATACGTTTACCATGGTGGCAATAGCCTCTGCAGTTTTAGGTGTTTTCAGTTTCACCTTACCAAAAACACCACCAAGAGCTGTGAAAGGGGAAAAAGTATCTTTATCAGAAATACTTGGTTTGGATGCCTTGAAGTTGTTGAAGGACAAAAACTTTTTGGTGTTCTTTATTTCTTCCGTATTAATCTGTATTCCATTGGCCTTTTACTATCAAAATATAAGTTTATTCTTAACTGAATATAAGGTAGAAGATTCTACGGCTTGGGCGTCCTTAGGACAAATTTCTGAAGTTGGATTTATGCTGTTATTACCGTTCTTCTTTAAAAAATTCGGATTTAAAAAAACCATCCTTTTTGGTATGCTAGCTTGGGGAATTAGATATGCCTTGTTTACCTTTGGAAATGCAGGAGATTTATTCTTCATGCTCGCCATTGGAATCGCATTGCACGGAATATGTTATGATTTCTTCTTTGTTTCAGGACAAATTTACACCGATAGTAAAGCTGGTGAAAAAGTAAAAAGTGCAGCGCAAGGATTGATTACTCTGGCAACTTATGGTGTTGGGATGTTGGTTGGTTTTTGGGTCGCTGGTCAAATAGCAGATAAAAATTTACTGGCAGATGGAACCCATAGTTGGCACGATATCTGGGCTTTTCCTGCCTTGTTTGCGATAGGTGTATTGATATTTTTTGCAATATTCTTTAAAAAAGAAAATGTTGAATATAAAACATAATATAATTTAGATTTATGAGTGCTAAAATTAGATTAGGAATTTTGGGAGGAGGAGGCGATTCTCTTATTGGGGTATTACATCGTATAGCTTCGGCGATGTATGATAAATATCAAGTAGTCGGTGGCGTTTTCAATCCTGTTTGGGAAGAAAATATAGGTTTTGCTGAAAAAATTGGTTTGCCTACCAATAGGGTTTATATTGATTTTGATACCTTGATTGCTGAAGAATTAAAACTACCAGTCAACGAAAGAATGCAGGTGGTTTCTATTTTGACGCCTAACTTCCTGCATTTTCCTATGGCTAAGAAATTGTTGGAAAACGGATTTAATGTCATTTGCGAAAAACCAATGACAACTACCCATAAAGAAGCCAAAGTGCTACATGAAACACTAAAAATGGCAAAAACGGTTTTTGCTGTTACCTATACTTATACAGGTTACCCAATGGTTCGACAAATGCGGGAAATGGTGAGAGAAGGCGCATTGGGAAAAATCCAAAAAATTGATGCACAATATTACCAAGGGTGGATAAATCCAATTATCCACGATAAAGAAAAACGTTCAACCACGTGGCGATTAAATCCCGAAAAATCTGGAATCAGTTGCTGTATTGGAGATATTGGAACCCACGCTTTTGATATGCTGGAATATGTTTCGGGGTTAAAAATCGAGTCTGTTTTAGCCGATCTAAACTATCTATATGAAGACAATAAAATGGATATTGATGGCACAGTGCTGCTCCGTTGTAGCAATAATGTTAAAGGTGTGATTTGTACCAGTCAAATTGCAACCGGAGAAGAGAACAGTTTTGTGGTGAAGATTTATGGTGAACGGGCAGGTTTAAAATGGGAACAGGAAAACCCCAATTATTTATATTTAATGGAAGACGGGAAACCCCTTCGGGTATTAAAACCGGGCCATGCTTATAATAGTGAACTGTCTTTGGATGGCACTAAATTGCCACCTGGACATCCCGAAGGTATTTTTGATTCGATGGGCAATATTTATAAAGGTGTTGCAAAAGCGATTAATAAAGAACCTTATAATCATGGTGAATATCCAACAATTATTGATGGGGTTAGAGGTATGAATTTTATTGAAAAAGCCGTGGAATCCCATCAAAAAGGAAATGTTTGGGTTAATATTGAACATGTAGAATGATGAAGACCATTAAAGGACCGGCGATATTTTTAGCACAGTTCATGGATGACAAAGCACCCTTCAATTCCTTGGATGGATTGTGCAAGTGGGCCAGTGATTTAGGATACAAAGGTATTCAAATGCCAACCTTGGATCCCCGATTGATCGATTTGACCAAAGCTGCTGAAAGCCAAACCTATTGTGATGAATTGTTAGGTAAAATAAATTCGTATGGTTTAGAGCTAACCGAATTATCTACTCATATTCAAGGCCAGTTGGTGGCAGTACATCCTGCTCATGATATTATGTTTGATGTATTTGTGCCAGACCATTTAAAGGGAAAACCAAAAGAACGGACTTCATGGGCCATTCAGGAAATGAAAAATGCTGCTATTGCAAGCAGGCGATTAAAAACAAAGGCACATGCCACATTTTCAGGTTCTTTATTATGGCCGGCGGTACATCCTTGGCCACAACAACCAAAAGGCTTGGTGGATATGGGTTTTAAGGAATTAGCAAACCGTTGGTTGCCAATTTTAAATGCGTTTGATGAAAATGGAGTGGATGTGTGTTATGAAGTACATCCGGTAGAGGACATTCACGATGGCGATACCTTCGAACGTTTTTTAGCTGCAACCGGAAATCATAAACGTGTTAATATATTATATGACCCATCCCATTTTGTCCTTCAACAATTAAATTATATTGAGTACATAGACCACTATCATGAGTTCATCAAAGTATTTCATGTAAAGGATTCCGAATTCAACCCAACAGGAAAAAAAGGGACATTTGGTGGTTATAATGATTGGAGAGATCGCGCTGGACGTTACCGTTCACCTGGGGATGGTCAGGTCGATTTTAAAACCGTATTTTCAAAGCTTACAGAATATGGTTGCGATGTTTGGGCAGTGTTAGAATGGGAATGCGTCATTAAAAGTCCGGAGCAAGGGGCAAGAGAAGGTGCGCCGTTTATCACAAGACATATTATTGAAGCTACGACTAAAGCTTTCGATAGTTTTGCAGGTGGAGAAACCAATGAGAAACAATTAAAACAAATATTAGGATTATAAACCATTTAATTAATTAAGATGAAGAACATAATTTGGCTGTTAGTGATTACAATAACATTTACAGCATGCAAGCAAACAACTAAAGAAGCAACACAAGCAGAACCTGAAGCTATGAATCAAGAAGAAGTTATACCGGTATCTGAATGGGAAACATTATTTGATGGAACCTCATACGATAATTGGAAGGGCTATTTAAACGAAGGCATGTATCCAGAGTGGACTATTGAAGACGGGGCGATGGCATTTACACCTGGTAAAGAAGGTGGAAAAAATATCATTACAAAAAATACCTATACTGATTTTGAGTTGTCACTTGAATGGAAAATTTCTGAAGGAGGTAACAGTGGTATATTTTGGAGTGTATTTGAGGATCCAAAGTTTAAAGAGGCTTACCAAACTGGACCCGAAATTCAAGTACTCGATAATGAGCGTCATCCAGATGCCAAAGCAAACCCCAAGTTTCATCAAGCTGGAGCTTTATACGACATGGTTCAACCTGAACAAGATGTATGCAAACCCGCTGGACAATGGAATTTGTGCGTTTTAAAAGTCAATCACAAAACCAATCAAGGTTCTATAACCTTAAACGGCATTGAAATTGTAAAATTCCCTGTTCAAGGCGACGCCTGGGATGCCATGGTAGCCAAGTCCAAATTTAAAGGATGGGAAGGATTTGGAATGCATCATACAGGACATATTGGTTTACAGGATCATGGCGATAAAGTTTGGTTCCGTAACATAAAAATAAAAGAGCTATAGGTTCCAAAACTTTTAGCACCTTATGATTTAAATGGAACGCATTTTTATGAGTTCCATTTTTTTTATAATAAAATGGATAATTGATGTTTTTTAAAAATTATTGGCTCTTAAAATATGAATTTGATAATAATTTTGAAAAATGACACACTTTTGTACATTTAAACAAATTAATTTATAGTTTTACATCATGTATTCATTAAAAAATAAAAAACGTATCTCAGTTCCCAGTTTGCCCTTAAGCAGACACCGCAGCTAATGCTTATACTTTTCGGCAATATAGTAATTACGTAAATTTTATTTTTTCACCTTGAACAAAACATCACAAATATTAGTCTTTCAAAATTCAGTTATTAATTATAATAACAATTATCATGTGCGCAATAGTTTGCCACGTCGCCCGTAAGGGTACGTTCTAGTTTTGAAACCAAGGTGTGTCCGGTTTCGTTTTAAAAATTCAAAGCCTTTATTAATTTTAAAAAATCAAACAACTGAAATCGTAGGATTTCATTAGACAATTGATAACTTTATATTTAAAAAACAGATGAAAATTGTTATTGCCGATAAATCTCATAGTATTTATGCCGAAATTATTTGCCAAACAATTGCAGAATCCGCAAGTGTTAGAGGTACGGGTATCGCTAGACGTACACCAGAATATATCATTACCAAAATGGAAAATGGCAATGCGGTTATTGCTTTAGATGACGATAAATTTGTTGGTTTTTGTTATATCGAAAGATGGGGACATGGAAAGTTTGTAGCAAATTCAGGCTTAATTGTACATCCAGTCTATAGAGGACACGGAATTGCCAAACAAATAAAGCATAAAGTTTTTGAACACTCAAGAACCAAATTCCCTGACGCAAAGGTGTTTAGCATAACGACTGGAATTGCAGTTATGAAAATGAATACTGAATTAGGTTACAAACCTGTTCCATTTTCAGAATTAACAGATGACCCTACATTTTGGGATGGTTGCCAAACCTGTAAAAACTATGATGTTCTAACACGTACTGAGCGAAAAATGTGCTTGTGCACGGGAATGTTATATGATCCTTCCAAAGAGATTGTGGAGAAAAAACAAATTAAGGAAAAGGTATTTAAAAGGTTGAAACACATTAAAGAGACCTTATTTTTAAAAAAAGATAAGTAATGAATAATCAAGAAGAATCTTATAATTCTCTCCCTTTGGGAGAGATGTCGCAAAGCGACAAAGAGGGCAAGAAAAAATTAGTATTAGCATATAGTGGCGGATTGGATACCTCATATTGTGCTGTAAGTTTGTCAAAAGCGAATTTTGAAGTACATGCAATAAGTGTCAATACAGGTGGTTTTTCAAAAGATGAAATAAAAACTCTTGAAGCAAATGCTTATAAATTGGGGGTTTCAACCTATAAAAATATTGATGCCATAACGACATTTTATAATAAAGTTGTCAAATATCTCATTTTTGGAAATGTGCTCAAAAATAACTCCTATCCATTATCTGTAAGTGCTGAGCGTATTATTCAAGCCATTGAAATTGTTGAATATGCCAAAAGTATTGGCGCCAAATACATAGCCCATGGAAGCACAGGCGCAGGAAATGACCAAGTGCGTTTTGATATGATTTTTCAAACCTTAGCTCCAGATATTGAAATTATTACACCCATTAGGGACAAAAAACTGGCAAGACAGGCAGAAATCGATTATTTAAAAGCCAATGGTATTGAAATGTCTTGGGAAAAAGCTAAATATTCGGTCAATAAAGGGCTTTGGGGAACCAGTGTTGGTGGTGAAGAAACTTTGACCTCTGCAAAACCATTGCCAGAAAGTGCCTATCCTTCGCAATTACAAAAAGAAAATGAGGAGAAGGTGACTTTAACTTTTGCAAAGGGTGAATTTGTGGCATTAAATGGTATTAAAAATGCTCCAGAAAAAAACATTGAACTCTTGAACAATAAGGCTTCTGCTTTTGCTATTGGAAGGGATATTCATGTTGGAGATACGATTGTCGGGATAAAAGGAAGAGTGGGTTTTGAAGCTTCCGCTGCGTTAATTACCATCAAAGCCCATCATTTATTGGAAAAACATACCTTGACCAAATGGCAATTACAACATAAAGAATATTTATCCAGTTTTTATGGTATGCACTTGCACGAAGGTCAATATTTAGATCCCGTGATGCGAAACATCGAGGCGTTTTTACAGAGCAGTCAAGAACAGGTTTCTGGAGATGTTAACGTAACTTTAAAGCCCTATCATTTCATGTTGGACGGAATTGTGTCACGGCACGATTTAATGAATGCTAAATTTGGAAGCTATGGCGAAATGAACAAAGGCTGGACAGCAGATGAAGCCAAAGGATTTATAAAAATTATTGGCAACCAGAACAAAATATATCATCAAGTAAATTCAGGATCATGATACAGGTTGGAATTATTGGAGGTGCGGGTTATACAGCAGGTGAACTAATCAGATTGTTATTGAATCATTCTGAAGTCAATATCGATTTTGTTTACAGTACCTCAAATGCTGGAAACAAAGTAAGCAAGGTCCATCAAGATTTAATTGGTTCAACCGATTTGGAATTTACAAGTCACATCAATCCAGATGTGGATGTCTTGTTTTTATGTTTAGGACACGGAAATTCAAAAGTCTTTTTAGAAACGAATCAACTTTCAACTAAAACAAAGATTATTGATTTAAGCAACGATTTCAGATTGGAAGCCGATAAGAATTTTAAAGGTCAAACCTTTGTTTATGGCTTGCCAGAATTACAAAAAGAAGCCATTAAAAAAGCTGATCATTTGGCGAACCCTGGATGTTTCGCAACTGCAATTCAATTGGCATTATTGCCTTTAGCAGATGCCAATTTGATTAGTGAAGATATTCATGTGAATGCGGTTACAGGCTCAACTGGAGCGGGAACTTCCTTATCGGAAACTACCCATTTTACATGGCGTGACAATAATTTTTCGTATTACAAACCTTTTACCCATCAACATTTGGGTGAAATCAATCAGTCTGTAAAACAATTACAGCCAAATTTTTCAACTGAAATATTGTTTATGCCAAACCGAGGCAATTTTTCTAGAGGAATTTTTGCCACTGTTTACACCAATTACAAGGGCACTTTTGAAGAAGCACAACAGCTTTATAAATCGTATTACAAAGACGCTACATTTACCTTTGTGTCCGACGATGAACTACACTTAAAGCAAGTTGTTAATACCAATAAATGCTTAATCCATTTACACAAACACAATAATAAATTATTAATTTCAAGTATAATAGATAACCTCTTAAAAGGAGCTTCAGGTCAAGCAGTTCAGAACATGAATTTGATGTTTGGTTTCCCAGAAACTGAAGGGTTACAATTAAAAGCTAACTTTTTTTAAAAATTGATACTATGAAAATAGCCATTATAGGAACGGGAAATCTAGGAAAATCAATTGCAAAGGGATTGATTACAACCAATGCGATTACCACTTTATATTTAACAAAGCGACATTTAAATTCCATTTCAGAGTTTCAGGGGTATAAAAATGTAACCTTGACCAGTGATAATATATCAGCGGTTCAAAATTCAGACATCTTGATTTTTGCCGTTCAGCCTTCACATTTCGAAGTCATATTAAAGACAATAAAACCCTATTTAACAGATAAACATGTGATTATTTCAACCATTACAGGGTATAATATTTCAAAAATTGAAAACGAAATTGGTACAGAACAATTTATCATCAGGGCGATGCCAAATACCGCCATTGCCGTTGGAAAATCCATGACCTGTTTATGCAGTAACGAACAAGGTGCAAAACGTATTAAAATTGCTGAAGCTATTTTTAATCGTTTAGGACATACCTTAGCCATACCAGAAGGGCAAATGCAAGCGGCTACCGTGGTTTGTGCCAGTGGTATTGCTTTCTGGATGCGATTGATTCGTGCCACAACACAAGCGGCAATTCAATTAGGATTTGATTCTAAAGAAGCACAGGAATTGGCAATGCACACCTGTGAGGGTGCAGCCAATTTATTGATCACCAGTGGAAATCATCCAGAAGAAGAAATCGATAAAGTGACCACACCAAGAGGTTGCACTATTCAAGGACTAAACGAAATGGAACACAAAGGCCTAAGTTCATCGTTGATTCAGGGGATGGTCGCGTCTTACAACAAAATTAGTAATATTAGTAAAGAGCAAATATGAGCTTGTTTAATGTATATCCGTTATTTGATATAACGCCAGTGCGAGCAAGTGACATGTATGTTTATGACGAAAACAACACTGAATATTTGGATTTGTATGGTGGTCATGCCGTAATTTCAATAGGGCATTCACATCCTAAATATGTAAAAGCCATTAGTGATCAGGTCAGTGCATTAGGATTTTACAGCAACTCTATTCAAAATCCATTACAAGTTGCATTGGCGGAAAAATTGGAATTCATGTCCGGTTGTACGGATTACAAATTGTTTTTATGTAATTCTGGTGCTGAAGCTAATGAAAATGCCTTAAAATTAGCATCGTTTCATACAGGGAAAAAGAAGATTCTAGCGTTCAAAAATTCATTTCATGGTCGCACATCTGCTGCAGTTGCAGCAACTGATGACTATAAAATTGTAGCTCCATTAAATGCCCAACAAGAAGTTGATTTTGTTGGACTGGGTGACCTTAAAACGGTTGAATCTATATTGAAAAAAAATGAAACTTGCGCGGTTATTGTTGAAACCATTCAAGGAATTGGTGGTTTGGAAGAAAGCACTACAGCATTCTATCAAGGACTTGATGCATTATGCAAAAAACATGAGACCATGTTTATTGCAGACGAAATTCAATGTGGTTATGGTCGGACAGGAGATTTCTTTGCCTTCCAAAAACATGGCGTCACGCCAGATATTATATCAATGGCAAAAGGGATGGGAAATGGTTTTCCGGTTGGAGGCATTTTAATTCATCCTGATATCAAAGCATCGTTTGGGTTATTGGGTACAACATTCGGTGGAAATCATTTGGCATGTGCTGCATCGTTGGCTGTTTTAGAAGTTTTGCAAGAAGAACATTTAATGCAAAATGCTAAAGAAGTTTCAGTGTATTTTATTGAGAAAGCTAAAGCCGTTTCAAAAATAAAAAAAGTGAAGGGCAGAGGTTTAATGTTAGGTTTGGAGTTTGATTTTCCAATTGCAGAATTAAGAAAAAAATTGATTCACAATCACAAAATATTTACTGGAAGTGCAAAAAACCCTAATTTAATTAGAATACTTCCACCGTTGACCATTCAGAAAAAGCATGTGGATGTGTTTTTTGAGGTATTAAAAAAGGAATTGAAGAGTTCTAATATTTAAAACCTCTCGACTGCGCTCGAGGAGACATAAATTTTGTCAGGTCGAGCGCAGTCGAGACCTAAAAGTTAATAATGAAAAAATATACAACAATAGCAGATATCTCTAATCTTTCTGAAACGATTAAGGAAGCCATTTTGTTAAAGATGAATCCTTTTGAGTATTCCGAATTAGGCAAAAATAAAACCCTGGTCATGTTGTTTTTTAATGCCAGTTTACGAACACGATTAAGTACAGAAAAGGCAGCAAAAAATCTGGGGATGAATGTTATGGTTTTAAACGTCAATGATGCCTGGAATCTGGAATTTGAAGATGGCACCATCATGAACACCAACACTTCGGAACATGTAAAAGAAGCTGCAAGGGTCATTTCACAATATGCTGATATTATTGCGGTGAGGGCGTTTCCGAGTTTAACAGATAAACTAAAAGATGGATCGGAATATGTACTGAACAATTTTGTAAAATATGCCACAGTTCCAATAGTCAACATGGAGAGCGCAACAGCACATCCATTACAAGCCTTGGCAGATGCCATTACTATTACAGAAATGGCCGAAAAACCAAAACCCAAAGTCGTCTTGTCTTGGGCACCACATCCTAAAGCGTTGCCCCAAGCAGTGGCGAATTCTTTTGTGGAAATGATGCAGAAAATGGATGTGGATTTAACCATTACCCATCCAGAGGGTTATGAATTAAATTCAGGAATTACCAAGAACACACCCATAAATTATAATCAGAAAGAAGCCTTAAAAGACGCCGATTTTGTATACGTTAAGAATTGGAGCAGTTATAAAGATTATGGCAAAGTATTGAATGAAGATCCAAGTTGGATGATGACTAAAGCGAAGTTGGGAAATGCTAAATTTATGCATTGTTTGCCAGTTAGGAGAAATGTTGTAGTTGATGATGCTGTGTTGGATGGTGAAAATTCTATTGTCATCCAACAGGCCAATAATAGAACGTATGCAGCACAAATTGTACTGAAGAAAATTTTAGAAAAATTATAATTTATGTCATGCTGAACTTGTCGAAGCATCTAAATAATAAAATGAAATGCAGACCCTAAAAGTCATAAAAATTGGCGGAAATATTATTGATAATGAAGAGGCCTTAAATTCATTTTTAAAGGATTTTGCCAGAATAAAATCTCCTAAAATACTTGTACACGGTGGTGGAAAACTGGCTACAAAATTGGCAAATCAAATGCAGGTTGAGGTCAAAATGACTGAAGGTAGAAGAATTACAGATAAGGAGACTTTGGATATCATTACCATGGTTTATGCCGGAAAAATCAATAAGGATATCGTTGCCAAACTGCAAGCCAATCGTTGTAATGCCATTGGGTTTTCGGGTGCCGATGGCAATGCCATAATTTCCATAAAACGTCCAGTGAAAACGATTGATTATGGCTTTGTTGGGGATGTAGTTAAAGTCAATACTGAAACTTTAGAAGTCCTTTTGAAAAATAATGTGATACCTGTATTTTGCGCGATTACTCATGATGAAAACGGCCAATTGTTGAACACCAATGCTGATACCATTGCCTCTGAATTGGCCATAGGTTTTGCGAACCTATATAAAACGGAATTATATTATTGCTTTGAAAAAAATGGCGTCCTTAAGGATGTCAATGATGATAATTCTGTGATACAACACATTGACTCCAAAAATTATCAGGATTTGATCGACCAGAACATCATTGCCGATGGCATGTTGCCAAAATTGAACAATTGCTTTCATGCCATTCATAAAAATGTACAAAAAGTTTGTATCGGTAAACCAGACATGCTTTTTGATAAAAACACAAAGTTTACAACCATAACCCAATGATACAAGAATTAATAACTGATGCCATTCAGCTTTTAAAAAAGCTCATAGAAACGGAATCCTTTTCATCTGAAGAAGATCAAACCGCATCGCATATTGAGGCTTGGTTTAGACGTCATGATATTTCATACAAGCGTTCAAATAACAACGTTTGGGCAACAAACAAATATTTTGAAAAGACCAAACCGACATTGTTGTTAAACTCGCATCATGATACGGTAAAACCAAATAATGGATACACCAAAGATCCTTTTAAGGCCATTGTTGAAGATGGTAAATTATATGGCTTGGGCAGCAATGATGCTGGCGGTTGTTTGGTGTCTTTGATTGCTGCATTCACCTATTTTTATAATAAAAGGGATTTAAAATATAATCTGGTTATTGTCGCTTCAGCCGAAGAGGAAAGCAGTGGTGAACATGGTTTAAACAGTATGTTAACGGTTATTCCAAAAATAGATGTAGCTATTGTTGGTGAGCCAACACTTATGAATTTAGCAGTAGCCGAAAAAGGCTTGGTGGTGTTTGATGCCGTGGTTAAAGGTACGCCTAGCCACGCAGCACACCCGAATGACGATAATGCCATTTATAACACCATTTCAGTATTGCAATGGTTTATGGATTATAAATTTGAAAAAATTTCTTCGGTTTTAGGTGAAGTGAAAATGACGGTGACTCAAATCAATGCCGGCAAACAACACAACGCAATTCCTGCCGATGTGGATTTGGTAATCGATGTTCGTGTAAATGATAAATATACCAATGCCGAAATTGTGGAGATTCTTCAAAAAGAAGCACCTTGTGCTAGCATAACGGCAAGAAGCTTAAGACTGAATTCGTCATTCATTCCATTGGACCATGAATTGGTAAAAGCAGGCATTGAAATTGGAAGGACGACCTATGGCTCCCCAACCTTGTCCGATCAAGCCGTATTGACCTGTCCGTCCTTAAAATTAGGACCAGGAGACAGCACACGTTCACATTCGGCCGATGAATTTATTTATTTGAGAGAGATTGAAGAAGGGATTAAGATATATATTCAATTATTGGAAAAAGTACTTTAAAAAAAGAATCAAGAATATAGAACCAAAAAAAAAAGATTGATTGATCATACAAATTAAATCTTTGTTCTAACAGTGAAGCGGTCTTTGCTCTATATTCTAAATTTTAAGAATTAAAATTTGTAAACATGAAACTCTGGGACAAAGGCATAAGTATTGACAAAAAGATCGAACAATTCACCGTTGGAAACGATAGGGAAATTGATTTATATATTGCCAAGTACGATGTACAGGCTTCATTGGCACACGCTAAAATGCTTCATAAAATTGGAATTTTATCTGCTGAAGAATTGACCCAGCTGAAAAAAGGATTGGACGAATTGGCAACACAAATTGAAAAGGGAACTTTTGTAATAGAATCTCAATTTGAAGATTTGCATTCCAAAATTGAATTTGAACTGACCAAAACATTGGGAGAAGTTGGCAAAAAGATCCATACGGCACGTTCCAGAAACGATCAGGTTTTGGTGGCTTTGCAGTTATTCTATAAGGAGCAGTTGAAAGAAATTCAAACCAAAACAAAGATCTTTTTTGAAACCCTTTTAGGGCTTGCCGAGACACATAAAAATCAATTACTACCGGGTTACACACATTTACAAGTGGCCATGCCATCTTCGTTTGGATTGTGGTTTTCGGCCTATGCCGAAGTGTTGATTGATGATGTGTATTTACTAAATGCCGCCTTAAAAACAGTGGATCAAAATCCATTGGGTTCTGCTGCCGGTTATGGCAGTTCGTTCCCAATCGATAGAGAGTTTACCACAAAAGAACTCGGGTTTTCAACCTTAAAATACAATGTTGTTGCGGCACAAATGAGCCGAGGGAAAAGTGAACGTACCATAGCTTTAGCTCTAGGAAGTTTATGTAACACCCTAGCACGATTTGCAATGGATATTTGCTTGTACAATAGCCAAAATTTTGGTTTTATTGCTTTTCCAGATGAACTCACTACAGGAAGCAGCATCATGCCCCATAAAAAGAATCCCGACGTGTTTGAACTGATCCGAGGAAAGTGCAATAAAATACAGGCTTTGCATACCGAAATGGTGTTGATCACCAATAATTTGCCAAGTGGCTACCACCGCGATTTTCAATTGTTAAAAGAAAACATGATTGTAGCTATTGAAGACGTTAAAGACCTTCTAGATATTTTTAATTATGCCATAAAACAAGTAGAGGTGAAGGCTGTCGATTTAAATGATGCCAAGTACCAATATTTATTTACTGTAGATAATATTAATTCCTTGATGGTTGAAGGCATGCCGTTTAGGGAAGCCTATCAAAAAATAGGGAAACTAGTGCGAGATGGCACTTATAAACCCGATACCTCTAAACAACATACTCATAGTGGCAGCATTCATAACTTATGTTTGTATAAGATTAGAGCAAAGTTTCCGAAATTAGAATCTAATGCTCGTTAGTGTGATGAAGTGCCGCACAAGCAGCTCCCACAATACCAGCAGTATTTCCTAAATGAGCCGGAACAACCGGAGTTTCAATTTTGATCCATTTTTTAAATTGATCAAAATCATCGGAAGAACCGCCACCAAGAATGATATGATCAGGGCATATCAATAATTCAACCAATTCTAAAAATTTATTAAAGCGCTTTCCCCATTTTTTAAAGCTTAAATTTTCCCGTTCCATAGCAGAATTGGCAGCCCAATCCTCAATTTTTTTATATTTTTTGTAAGGGATCTGCCCCAGTTCGAAATTAGGGATGAGCACTCCATTTAAAAAGGCGCCACTACCCAATCCTGTACCAATGGTAATCATGACTACCAATCCTAATTTGCCTTTTCCTATTCCATAATTCATTACACCATATCCTGCAGCATCGGCATCGTTAATAACGGTAACAGGTTGTCCACAAACCTCCGAAAATAAGGTTTCCACATTCAAATTTTTCCAATCGGGATGTAAATTTCCGGGAGCCTTACAGATACCATGTTTAATAATACTCGGGAATCCACAACCAACAGGACCTTTATAATTAAAATGATTGACAATATCATTAAAGACTTGAGCCATATCCTTAGGATGACGTGAAGTTGGGGTTGGAATCCTTAACCGTTCGCTCACCATTTCTCCAGTAATTGAGTTGATCAACCCACCTTTCATTCCTGAGCCGCCAATGTCTATTCCTAAAACTTCCATAAGTTAAATTTTCAGGTAAAGGTTCAAAAGTAATAAAAGTTTCAGGTTGACTGTCAATGAATTTCAAAAATATCAATATCATCTTTGGACGTGAAAAATTAATTTGGGATATGATTAAGGATAAGTTTTCAAAATTATTGATTTTTAAGCTGAAAAGATTTACTTTGTTAGTTAATTCAACTTCATTAGATTATGAAAACAACTTCAACGATATTTTTATTGGGATTTATGTTGAGTTTAAATGCTTTTGCACAAACCGGAAAAGTATTCGATCAACTATCCCATAAAAGTAAAATATTAAAGACCGACCGTAATTTTGCCATCTATTTACCGCCAGATTATGATACTTCACAACGCAGTTACCCAGTATTATACTTGCTTCATGGTGCCGGGGATGACCAAACAGGCTGGGTGCAGTTTGGTGAAGTCTTGCATATTGCCGATAAGGCCATTTCGGAAGGCAAAATAACACCTATGATTATTGTGATGCCCGATGCTTTTACAAATAGATTGGGTTATTTTAACGATATTCGAGGAGATTGGGATTATGAGGATTATTTTTTTAAGGAACTCATGCCTTATGTAGAACAATCCTATCGTATAAAAAGTGAAAAACGCTATAGAGCCATAGCGGGATTGTCTATGGGTGGTGGTGGATCTTTTATTTACGCATTACGACATCCCGAACTGTTTTCATCAGCGTGTCCGTTAAGTGCCTATATTGGACCGAGAACGGTTGAAGACGTTCAAAATTTCGCAAAAAACTACATGAATTTTGAAGTAGATACCCTTTCCGCACAACAATATTTTCCAAAACATAATGTCCTTTCATTGATTGATAATATGACCAAAGAACAGATTGAATCGGTGCGCTGGTACATTGATTGCGGTGATGACGATTTTCTTTATGAGGGTAACAGTTTGGTATATATTGCCTTGATGAAAAAGGAGGTAAAACACGAATATAGAGTACGTGATGGGGCTCATAACTGGACCTATTGGCGAGAATCACTACCTGAGGTTTTAAAGTTTGTGTCAGATGCCTTTCATCAGTATTAAAAGACATGATTTTTTTAATTCCAACAAAAAGCACCCAACTGGGTGCTTTTAAATCTTAATTTTTAGACAAAGTTTTTAGTGATTTAGATAATTGTAGACTGACCCAAATGAATGTTTTTGAAATTAAGATTAGTGTCTTTAGGATTGCTTATAAAATCCTCAATAAAATCGCCCACTTTTGTGGTAGTAATGGTATCGTATTTGGTATTTAAATCTGGTGTAGTGATATACAATTTTAAAGATTTTTCTACGCCTTCTTTAATCAAATCGGCTTCCTCAAATAACCCAAAATGCTCCAATAACATGGCTGCTGATAAAATAGCAGCAATTGGGTTGGCAATGCCTTTTCCAGTAGCTTGCGGATAGGACCCATGAATGGGTTCAAACATGGCATATTCTTCTCCAATAGAAGCCGAAGCCAATAATCCAATGGAACCGCCAATCACACTAGCTTCGTCACTAATGATGTCACCAAACATGTTCTCGGTTAAAATAACATCAAACTGTTTTGGATTCAATATTATTTGCATGGCCGCATTGTCTACAAATAAAAAATCCAGTGTAATGTCTGGATATTCAGTTCCAATTTCAGTGACCACCTTTCGCCATAATCTAGAACTTTCCAATACATTGGCCTTATCGACCAAGGTCACTTTTTTCATTCTGGATTGAGCCGCTTTAAAAGCTAAATGCGCAATGCGCTCAATCTCAAAACGTGAATATTCACATAAATCGGAAGCCGTGTTGCCGTCTTCACTCAATTTTTTTTCACCGAAATAAATGCCACCAGTAAGTTCTCTATAAATGCAAATATTGGTGCCTTCGATGATTTTCTTTTTTAAAGGGGATTTGCTCAGCAAAGTATCATAAGCTTTTACGGGTCTGATATTGGCAAACAAACCTAATTCTTTGCGAAGTTTTAATAAGCCTTGCTCTGGGCGCACTTTTGCAGTGGGGTCGTTATCGTATTTCGGGTCACCAATGGCGCCAAATAAAATGGCATCGGTACTTTTACAAAGTTTAAGGGTTTCATCAGGTAATGGGTTTCCAGTTTTATCAATAGCACAAGCCCCTACCAGGGCTTCTTTAAAACTGAATTTATGGTTAAACTCCATAGCTACTGCCTTAAGCACTTTTTTTGCTTGGGCTATAACTTCTGGACCTATACCGTCTCCTGGCAGAAGAGCAATGCTTAGTTTCATTTTACAGAATAAATAATGTGTTTTCCATTATGAGCTTATGATTTCCTGATAAACATTGCTGGTTTCAATAATCTTATGAATATCATTATCATTGATCTCTTTCTTTTGGTCTGCAAAATTTAAGAAGTTGGTATAAATTTCATCCAACTGAAGTTTGGTCAATTCATAACCAATATTTTTTGCTCTATAGGCTAATGCTGCACGACCACTTCGAGCCGTCAATACAATTGCAGACTCGTTTACGCCAACAGCTTTTGGATCTATTATTTCGTAAGTTTCTCGATTTTTGATGACACCATCCTGATGTATTCCAGAACTATGGGCAAATGCATTTGCTCCAACAATGGCTTTATTAGGTTGGGTATAAATACCCATACTATCAGAAACCAATTGACTAATACCATATAAATATTGTGTATTGATATTAGTATCTAATTTAAGGTACGGGTGTTGCTTTAAAATCATGACCACTTCTTCAAGAGCGGTATTTCCGGCACGTTCACCAATACCATTGATGGTACATTCAATTTGTCGTGCACCATTAATGACGCCTTCAATGGAGTTTGCAGTGGCCAGACCTAAATCGTTATGGCAATGGCAAGACAAAATGGCTTTTTCAATACCTTTGACGTTTTCCATTAAGTATTTCATTTTTGCACCATATTCATTTGGCAAACAATAGCCTGTAGTATCAGGAATATTTAAAACCGTTGCACCAGCTTTAATGGCTACTTCACAAACTCTTGCCAAATAATCATTATCCGTTCTACCGGCATCTTCAGCATAAAATTCCACATCTTCAACAAACGATTTGGCATATTTTACAGCCTCAAAAGCGCGTTTTAAGATGTCTTCTCTATTGGATTTGAATTTGAACTGTATATGTGAATCTGAAGTTCCTATACCTGTATGAATTCTAGGATGTTTGGCATATTTAAGTGCTTCTGAAGCGACTTTTATATCATTTTCGACCGATCGGGTCAAACCACAAACAGTAGTATTTTTAATCAGTTTCGAAATAGCTTCAACCGATTTAAAATCACCCGGGCTTGAGACAGG
>JBBKXS010000239.1:0-4725 GCA_037969605.1 Flavobacteriaceae bacterium | reverse complement strand
AAAATAAGTGGCTTTTGTTTTATAAAATGTTTTTAATGATGAATAATAGGGTCTGGATTTCCATCAGGATCACCATTAACGTACCCATTAGTCTGAGGATTTCCTAATAATAAAACTCCAGCCGCATGAGGTGCAGCCATTGAAGTTCCGCTAATGGTATTATAACCACCATCTTTCCAAGTAGAATAAATTCCGTATCCTGGTGCACAATAATCTACTGGTGGATTTCCATAGTTAGAAAAATAGGCCCATAAATCTGGGTTATTAGCATCCCTTCCATCAAGTGCAGAAATGGTATAAATATTTGTACCATTTGCTCTTGCAGGCGAATGGTTATTGGCGTGATCCGACTCATTGCCTGCCGCCAAAGCAAATTTTACATTAGAAGAAGCTGCAACAACAGCAGCATCAAGTGCTGTAGACACACCTCCTCCTAAACTCATATTGGCAACATCACCACTAGCAGCATTGGCTTTTACATAATCAATCCCAGCGATAACACCAGAAGTGCTTCCACTACCTCTTCTGTCCAATACCCTAACGGCTACTACAAGAGTTCCCGGAGCAACACCAACTGAACCAATATTATTACCTTTAATGGCTCCAATCGTTCCTGCGACATGTGTTCCATGACCGTTTTGATCATCTGGACTATCGGCACCGCCGCCACCTGTTAAGAAAGACATACTTCTTGCCACATCTACATTTAAGTCTGGATGGTCCAAATTAATACCTGTATCAATAATCCAAGCAACGTGAGTTGAGGCTATTAATCCTCCTCCAACTCTAGCTGTCCCATAAGGAGTTTGTTCCTCTGGGGGTGTTCCTCCACCTCCACCTGGCTTTCCTTTGTAAGGTGAAATACCCATAGTTTGATTTTGTTCTATACTTTTTACTCTTGGATCTTTTCTTAAGGTATTAACTTGGTCTTCGGTTAAATTGGCCGTAAAGCCTTTTAGAGCATGCCCGTAAGTTTCAGTAATTTCTGTATCCTTTAGGTCTATAGACTTGAATTCTGAAACAAATTTAGATTTTAAATCACCCATTTGTCGTTTATATTCTAATACAGATTTTACTTTTTCAAGTGGTGCCATCTTCCCAGCAGAATTGTTGTACACAACAATATAACTTCCAGGTATCACTTTAGAATCTTGAAATGTGATGTTTTCAGCATCAAGAATTGTTTCTTGAGTTGCATCGGTTGAACAATTAATTAAGGTCAATGCAATAGCACAAACTAATGAATACTTTAAAATAGATTTGATTTTCATTTGTAAAGTTTAAATGGTTAATATTTTGTTAACTTATTCGAATATAACATATATTAGTAAATACCGTTAAAATATCTTCATTTTTTCGATTAAATGTTAGCAATAAATGCGGATTTACGGTTTTACCATAATTATAACAACGAAAACTCTTACGCTATAAATTATTTACCGATAATTGAATTACCAACCGCACATTGCAGGCATTTATTTTTGTCACAATATTCAGTTTTTAATTGAAGCAAAGCTTGTGATTGTAAAGATGAACACGATACCTTTTTAAGCGAATTGAACGCTTTAATAATCCCATTATCTTCTGAAGCTATTGAATTGGCAATAGTGATGATTTGATCTTCAACACCTTGTCCAGTATACTTTGCATAACAGAATTTAAGTGGTAAAATTGTATTGATGACCACCAAATCTATAAAGTTTTTTGTCAGGATTTTTTTTGAAGCTTTTGATTGTTTTTCGAAGGTATAGTGGGTTTCCCAAAAGGAAGTGGTAGAAATATCAAACAAGTCATAAAATTCCTTGAGCGTTTGAATACTTATGCTTTTTGAAAACAAGTTGTTATGTTTGCTATATAACATTGCCAATTGGGACAAACGTAACGTTGGAAAATTAGGCGGGCGCAACCTAAAAAACTGTAATTGTAAAACGTGTTGATTTTCTAACTGATATTTTTGTCTTAAAAATTGATACTCTTTTACTAAACTTAAATAATACGAATTTTGTATATCACCTTCCAACAAGCCAGCTTGTCCAAACAACAGCGCTTCTAATTGTTCAGGTTTGGATTGTACCTTTCTTATCACTGAAAAATCAATGGATTGTGCCAAACTATAAAAAGCATCCCCATTAACCTTAAGTCCAAAGGTTTTGGCAAGTAATTTAAACAGGACCGCTTCCCAATCGTTTTTGGAAGCCGCAAGTAATTCTTGAATGGTATTGGATTTGCGTTCCAAACGCTCAAAATACAGACGTTCCATCCAATTATCCAAGATAAAAGCATCCACTTCTGCAAAGTCGTTTTCACAATTGATCCATTTATTTTCAGTGGAGAACAAGCTTTTATAGTTCTTATAAAGGTGTTTATCAACATAATTTTTAAGTACTAAAGTTGGAATAACCGTATTGTCTTTTCTAAAAACTTCGGTGTCATGTTCCCAAACCACATGTAGGATTACATTATCATAACTGGCATCCTGCTCATGGTTATGCACAAACCAATCTGAGGATTTAATATGTATTTCTACATTGCCAGCCCAAAACTGATCTCCAATTTTTAACTGTGCATTAAAAAAATCGGGGCCAGAATTTAAGTTATGTTGCCCAACTGTGACAATGTGTATCGGCTCATTTTGGGTCGATTTTAAATGGTGTACATCCAATTTTTTGTACTGCCATATATAATGGAGAAAATCTTCTTGCATACTACTAAAGATATATTTTCAATATTCAAAATACAAATTCTTTTAAAATTGTAATAAAAAACATAAGTTTATAGAACCAAAACATATCCTACTCTTAATATCTGTAAGAAATGCAATTAAAATCGCTTTTAGAAAAAGTAGAAGTTTCCCGAAACCGTTTTATAACCGAATGTTCAGGTTTGAGCTCAAAACAAAGTCATTTTAAACCTTCTCCTAATGTTTGGTCGGTCACCGATAATGCAGAACATCTGTTTTGGGCCGAATGGGGTGGCATCAATGGGATGTGGAAAGCTATTGAAGGGATAAAAACAAACCGCCCTGTTTGGACCAGTTCAGCAATACATGAGGGACTATCCATTGAAGAAATCGTCGATAAAACCTGGAAACCTAAAGAGGATGTGCCGCTGGGAGCAGAACCCCGTTTGGGTGGACCATTGGAGTATTGGCTGTCGTCTTTAAAAGCCTGTACTCCTATTTTAAAGGACTTATATAATGAACTCATAACCCATGATAAGTTAGAAAACATCATTTACCCGCATCCCATATCTGGACCCTTAAATGTGATTCAGCGCTTTGAGTTTTTACGGTTTCATATTGACCGTCATACCGAACAGATTAACACCCTAAAAAAACACCCCGATTTTCCAAAGGGGTAACAAAAAGCAACCCTTTTACTAATTAAGAAGGAAAGTCATAACTTGGTTTAATGGCAAAAAACAGCTACATTCGATTATTCCCAACGCCTAAACATTAGTCTTCTTTTTAATTGTATTTGATGATTCCATTCTTCAGATTAACTGAACATCATTTTGCAGAGCAAAATCAAAGGTCTGGTAGACCTTTGGTGAAGTTAGCCGCTAGCGGGCGTATTAAATTATAAAATTGAAACAATGATTAACTTCTTTAGAACCATAAGACGCCAACTAGCCGACGATAACAAACCCCTAAAATATTTGAGGTATGCCATTGGTGAAATTGTGCTTGTGGTTATAGGTATTTTGATTGCGCTGTCCATAAATAATTGGAATGAAGCACAAAAAGTAAAATTAAAGGAGAAGAAAATTCTTGTTGAATTGGAAAGCAACCTAGCCGATAATTCCAAAATCCTTCAACTTGAAATTGATAACCAAAAACGCATTATTCGCCAAATCAATATTACTATTGAACACTTAGAGAGCAAAAAACCATTTAATGATTCTATTGGTAAATATGTAAATCAAATTCAATGGATTGAAAGTACTCAATTTGTTTCATCTGCTTACGAATCTTTAAAAACCATAGGAGTAGATCTAATTTCCAACGATTCTATAAGAACAGATGTTTCCTTTTTATTTGGTAATGAATTTCCCTACAGAACCGCATGGTTAAAAGATGTTGGAGTGGTACAAGCAGGTTGGACACATCCTTTAATTATGAAGTTTTTTAAACAAGGACCAGGTTCATCAATTAATGATGCATTTATAAGTTATAAAATAGCAACTGATTATGAAGGGTTATTGTTAAACCAAGAGTTTATCAATGTCATTTCAGCTCGAGGAGCTTTTAAGGAGGCCATAGTTTTTCAATTTGAAATGCTGATGGATTATGTAGAAAAAGCACGAATTAGAATACATAAAGAATTGGAAACTTTCGATTAACAAAAATCCAATGCCTCCCCTCCTTGGAGGGGACTAAGGGGTGGGTAAAACCATGAGAAAAATAACACCATACAATCCCAATTTGGTCTCACTTGCAAAAGAGCTTAGAAACAACATGACCCTCGGCGAGATTGCACTATGGCGAGAGATCAAAAACAAAAAACTGGGAGTCAGGTTCAGCAGGCAAATACCCATAGACCAATATATTGTAGATTTTTACTGTAAAGACCTGCAACTGGCAATCGAAGTGGATGGTGCCATACATTTTGAAGAAGATTATCAAATTAAGGACAAAATTCGCCAGAATCGTTTGGAATCCTTTGGAATCTGTTTCATCAGGTTTAGTGACTTGGATGTCAAAAATAACCTAAATTGGGTCCTGAA
>JBBKXS010000238.1:0-10031 GCA_037969605.1 Flavobacteriaceae bacterium | reverse complement strand
TTGTTTTAAAACTTCATTGACTGCGTTTTGTTGACTTTCAAAATCCCTAACGTCAGCTTCTAATCCAATGGCCTTACCTTTTGAATTTGGATTATTATTAAGTGTATTTGCAGTGTCATTTGCCGAAATCAAACTTCTACTTGTAACGGCAACGTGAACGCCTTCTTGAAGTAAGCTTTGGGCAATACCATAGCCTATTCCTTTCGTTCCTCCAGTAATCAAGGCAACTTTATTTTTTAATGATGTCATGTTTATTATTTTTTGAGATTATTAATTTAAATCATTTTTTTGGTGGAAAACCCTCAAGTACCTTAGCCACTATGGCCTTTAAAACTGATTCCCTTTTTTCTGGAGAAGCATTTGGGTTAAAACTGCTTTCACTCACGGCTTGCCAAAATAAGCCATTGGCCTTTTCATTCACAAAATCGAATTGAATTTGCCTATTGATATTGGCTTGTCCAATTGGAATCCCGATAGAAATACCGCCGCCGATATTGCCACCACCGCCACCCATTCCGACTCCTACCGAACTACTTTGGTTTTCCTGATAAGTACTGCTTTTGATGTCGATAAAAAAATCAGGAGTTTCGGCAAGACTCAACCCCTTCGCCTGTAAACTCCTATCTAAAGCATCCAATAAACGTTTCGTGTCCAATTCACTCAATCCAGAATTAATATCTGAATAGTAATTATAGGTTTTATATTTTGAAAAATCGGTGCCCTTTTCATAATCATAATTGACCCGAATGGGAGCACAAGATACTATCAAACATAACAATAATAGGAATGATAAATTCTTCATGGCTTTTTATTTTAAAGGTAACGAAAAATTTAATGCTAGTCATTCAACATCATCCACAACTTGTCCTTAAGCTCGGAAATTCCTTCTTGTGCAACGGATGAAATAAAGATATAGTCTATAGGAAGTGTTTTGTCAAGTTGGGTCTTTAATTCGGCTTTGAGTTCGTCATCCAGTAAATCGCATTTTGAAATAGCAATCAAACGTTCTTTATCCAACATCTCAGGATTATAACGCCGAAGCTCATCGAGTAAAATTTCATATTGCTTTTCAATATTATTGGCATCAGCCGGAATTAAAAACAACAACAGCGAGTTGCGTTCAATATGGCGTAAAAAGTAATGACCAAGGCCCTTACCTTCTGCAGCTCCTTCAATAATTCCAGGAATATCGGCCATGACAAAAGATTGAAAGTCCCGGTATTTTACAATTCCTAAATTAGGCTTGAGTGTCGTAAATTCGTAATCGGCAATTTTTGGTTTGGCAGAAGTAACGACCGATAATAAGGTAGATTTTCCAGCATTTGGGAACCCAACCAAGCCAACATCAGCCAAAACTTTAAGCTCCAACAACACCGTTTTTTCTTCTAAAGGAATTCCGGGCTGGGCGTAACGGGGCGTTTGATTGGTAGAAGTTTTGAAATGCCAATTCCCTCGACCTCCCATACCACCTTCTGCAATAATTCTTTCTTCACCGTCTTCAGTAATTTCAAATAGAATATTGTTGGTTTCAGAGTCTCTTACAACGGTTCCCAAAGGCACATCAATATAGGCATCTTTACCTTCGGCTCCAGTGCTTCTTCCGCTACTGCCATGTCCGCCATGATCGGCCTTGATATGTCTTTTAAATTTGAGGTGCAACAGGGTCCAAAGATTTTTATCGCCTTTTAATATCACATGACCTCCACGTCCACCATCACCACCATCTGGTCCACCTTTGGCTACAAACTTTTCACGATGCAAATGCATGGAGCCTTTACCCCCGTTACCAGAAGAGACTTGAATTTTTACATAATCGACAAAATTTCCTTCAGTCATAAATGAGTTTAAATTTTATAAGTTTAAATTTTAAGCTTTTAAACTCTTTTAAAATGAAATTATAGTTGATCTATAACAGTGCTCAAACGTTGAGTTATTTCATCAATATTGCCAACACCGTCAACGCCAAAGTATTTGTTTTGGACAGAAAAATAGTCTTTTAAAATAGCCGTTTTATTGTAGTATTCGGTAATCCTGTTTCTAATAATATTTTCATCGGCATCATCGGGTCTTTTACTTGTTTTACCGCGTTCCAACAACCGTTTTACCAGAATTTCGTCATCAACTTCTAGCGCTATCATGGCATTAATTTGGGAGTCTTTAGTATCCATTAACTGGTCAAGTGCTTCTGCTTGTGCGTTGGTACGTGGGAATCCATCAAAAATAAACCCGTTGGCATCCGTATTTTTTTCAACTTCGGCATTTAACATATCGATTGTCACTTGGTCTGGAACCAAATCGCCTTTGTCCATATAGGACTTGGCCAACATCCCCAAAGCCGTTTTATTTTTGATATTAAATCTAAATACGTCTCCTGTAGAAATATGGACCAAATTATATTTTTCCTTTAAAAAGTTGGCTTGAGTTCCTTTTCCTGCTCCTGGAGGTCCAAATAGCACAATGTTAGTCTTGTATTGTGTCTGTTTTAATTGATATACCGATGGTAAGTGTCGACCCAAACCGTTATAATCCAAGCCGTAACCTACGATAAATTTGTTGGGGATTTTGAACCCTACATAATGAAGTTTAAAGTCTTTATTATAGGCTTCAGGTTTGAAAAATAAGGTCGCAATTATTAATTCCTTTACATTTTCATTTTTGAAAATCCTGTATATTTCAGACAAAGTATTACCAGAATCTATTATATCTTCAAGAATCACCACAGTTCTACCCGTTAAGTCTTGCGTCAAACCAATTAAACGTTGGATATCTTCAGTAGATTTTAAACCCTCATAAGATGCCAATTTAATAAAGGTCACCTCACAAGGTTTTGGATATTTTTTTACAAAATCGCTAACAAACATAAACGAACCATTCAAAATACCAACAAATACAGGAACAATATCTTGTAAATCGTTGGCAATTTCATTGGCCATACGTTGTACCGTTGCATCGATTTCCTTTTCAGAAATAAATGGCTTAAAATGCAAATCATGAAGCTTAACCACTTTTTTAAATTTAAGAGATGCAAAGATAACCAATAGATTGTGTAATTACACTTTTTTGAAATGTGATTTTAGAAGTTTGTTCTAATTTTAAACGTATTTTTGCAGTGCTAAAGAGTAAACCTATAAAATATTAGTACAATTTAAAAGATTCTTTTTTTGAAAATGGCTATGAATTATTTCTCTTCTAACTTTAAACTTGGCATTCTTGGTGGTGGACAATTGGGCAAAATGCTCTTGAATGAGACTCGTAAATTCGATATTTATACCTGTGTTTTAGATACTAGTGATGAAGCACCATGTAAAGTTGGCTGTAATGAATTTTTTAAAGGAGATCTGTTGGATTATGATACCGTTTATAACTTTGGAAAACAGGTAGATGTATTGACAATAGAAATTGAAAATGTTAATGTAAATGCCCTCGAGTCACTTGAAAAAGAAGGTGTAAAAGTATTCCCATCGTCAAAGACCTTAAAAATTATCCAGAATAAGGCTACTCAAAAATTGTTTTATAGAGATCACGATATTCCATCGGCCAGCTTTTCAAGATTTGCCTATCCGTCAGAAATTAATGAAGCCATAAAGAATGGTGGATTGAGTTTTCCATTTGTATGGAAAAGTGCACAATTTGGTTATGATGGAAATGGCGTCAAAATTATTAAAAATGAAGACGATTTAAAGGGGCTTCCAAATGTAGAATGCATTACTGAAACGATGATCCCTTTTAAAAATGAATTGGCCGTTATTATCGCAAGAAATTCAAAAGGTGATGTTAAAACCTACCCTGTTGTTGAAATGGAATTTCATCCTGAAGCCAACCAAGTTGAGTATGTGATTTGTCCCGCAAGAATTGATGATAACGTTGCCATGAAAGCACAAGACATTGCCTTAAAAGTTTCCAAAGCATTCAACCATGTAGGATTGTTAGCGGTCGAAATGTTCCAAACACAAGACGATAAAATTTTAGTAAACGAAGTAGCGCCAAGGCCCCATAATTCTGGACATCATACTATTGAATCCAGTTACACTTCGCAATTTGAACAACATTTAAGAGCCATATTAAATCTTCCTTTGGGTAAAACAGAGAGTATAGTTGGAGGAATTATGGTAAATTTGGTAGGTGCTGAAGGATATACTGGTGATGTCGTGTATAAAAATATTGAAAGTATCATGGATATGGACGGTGTTACGCCCCATATTTATGGCAAAAAACAAACCAGACCATTTCGGAAAATGGGACATGTTACCATCGTCAATAAAGATATTAATGAAGCGCGTAAAGTTGCTGAAAAAGTTAAGAAAACGATTAATGTAATAAGCAAATAATTATGAGCAAAGTAGGAATCATCATGGGAAGCAAAAGTGATCTTCCCATTATGCAAGAAGCTATAGATATTCTTAAAGGATTTGATATTGAGATTGAAGTCGATATCGTTTCGGCGCATAGAACACCAGAGAAAATGTTCGATTACGGAAAACATGCCCATACAAGAGGAATTTCAGTTATTATTGCAGGAGCAGGAGGTGCCGCACATTTACCTGGAATGATTGCTTCGTTATCTCCACTTCCAGTGATTGGAGTTCCCATAAAAAGCAGTAATTCTATTGACGGTTGGGACTCAGTTCTTTCAATTCTCCAAATGCCCGGTGGAGTTCCTGTTGCCACAGTTGCTCTAAATGGAGCTAAAAATGCTGGGATTTTAGCAGCACAAATTATAGGAAGTTCGGACCAATGTGTTCAGGACAAAATATTGGCCTATAAAGAAGGCTTAAAAATCAAAGTAAATGAATCTTCAAACGATTTAAAATGAAAAACCCCGATTTGACTCGAGGTTTTAAAGCTATTAATCAATAATTTTAAGAACTTTTAAGCTCTCAAAAATTCCAGACAAAAATAGCGATATATTTCCAAATGATTCTAAAAAAAATGCTTAATTAACACAATATCAATATTCTAGTAAGAAAACTTTTACGCTAAATAGATTTAAAATATACTTTAATATATGAACATTCTTAATAGACCATTTGATACTCACTACCATACGGCTCCATTTTCAAAAATAAAAAACGAACATTTTCTTCCCGCTTTTAAAAAAGCAATTGAAAAAGCAAAGACAGAAATTGAGGCTATAACAAGCAATCCAAATCATCCCACATTTAAAAACACCATTGAAGACTTAGATTTTTCAGGCGAAGAATTGGAACGTATTTCGAGTATATTTTTCAATTTGAATTCTGCAGAAACAAATGATGTTATTCAAAAAATTGCACAAGAAGTATCACCATTGCTTTCAGAATTCAGTAATGACATAACATTAAATGAAGATTTGTTTAAACGTGTTAAAACCGTTTATGAGCAAAAGGATGCTTTATCTCTTTCGGCAGAACAAAACACACTTTTGGATAAAAAATATAAAAGTTTTTCCAGAAACGGAGCCAATTTATCTGAAGACAAAAAGCTTAAACTTCGAGAAATCGACAAGCAATTAAGCCAGCTCAAACTTAAATTTGGAGAAAATGTTTTGGCAGAAACCAACACCTTCGAAATGCTGATCACTGATGAAAACAACCTAACTGGATTACCGGAAGGTGCCAAAGAAGCAGCGAAACAATTAGCAGAATCTAAAAGCAAAGAAGGCTGGTTAATCACTTTGGATCATCCAAGTTATATCCCGTTTATAACCTATGCCGATAACAGGACATTACGCAAAAAATTGGCCATTGCAGCAGGAGCTAAAGCCTTTAAAGGGGACGCGTTGGATAATCAAGACAACGTCTTGCGAATTGCCAAGTTACGCTTTGAACGTGCAAAATTATTGGGTTATAAAACTCATGCTCATTTTGTATTGGAAGAACGCATGGCAAAAACCCCTGAAAAAGTAGAGGTATTTTTAAAGGAACTATTGCAAAAAGCAAAACCGGCCGCTAAACGTGAATTTGCCAATCTTCAAAATTTCACCAAGGAATTGGATGGCATTGAACAATTGGAGAAATGGGACTCTGCTTATTATTCTGAAAAACTAAAACAAAACCTATTCGACCTAGATGATGAAAAACTAAAACCCTATTTTAAATTGGAAAATGTGATACAGGGTGTTTTTAAGGTTTCTGAAAAATTGTACGGATTGAACTTTGAAGAAATTCATAACATTGACAAATATCATGAGGAAGTATTGACTTATAAAGTCACCAATGAAAAAGGGGATTTTATTTCAATATTTTATGCCGATTTTTTTCCAAGACCTGGGAAGCGCAATGGGGCGTGGATGACATCTTACAAGCCCCAATCTATCAAAAATGGAGTGAACGAAAGACCACATATTTCTATCGTTTGTAATTTTACAAAACCCACCAAGACTAAACCTTCTTTGTTAACTTTTAATGAAGTCACCACCTTGTTTCATGAATTCGGCCATGCATTGCACGGTATGTTAGCTAATACAACTTATCCAAGTTTATCAGGAACAAGTGTGTTTTGGGATTTTGTGGAATTGCCAAGTCAGGTATTGGAAAACTGGTGTTACGAACAAGAAGCATTGAAACTATTTGCAACACATTACGAAACTGGCGACGTGATTCCGATGGAATTGGTTAAAAAAATAAAGGAATCCGCAACATTTCATGAAGGTATGCAGACCTTACGTCAATTGAGTTTTGGATTGTTGGATATGAGTTGGCATGGACAGGACCCTACTTCAATTACAGATGTCAAAGCCCATGAATTAAAAGCTTTTGAGGATACCAACCTTTTCCCAGATGTGCCTGAAAATTGTATGAGTACCTCATTCTCGCACATTTTTCAAGGTGGATATTCTTCAGGTTATTATAGTTATAAATGGGCAGAAGTGTTGGATGCCGATGCTTTTGAATACTTTAAAGAACTGGGTGTTTTTAATAAAGAAGTCGCAACTAAATTCAAAGAACATGTCCTTTCTCAAGGTGGAACAGAAGATCCAATGGTATTGTATAAGCGCTTTAGAGGAAAAGAGCCTCAACCTGAAGCGTTATTAAAGCGTGCTGGACTAATTGAAAAATAGATTTTTTATCCTATTTTTGAAAGAAATTGTCAACACCTAAAATGCCAGAACACCAACTAGATCCCAATAAGTGGATTGACCTCTATTCAGATTATCTTTTCAATTACACTATTTCACGTGTGAACGATAGAGAGATAGCAAAAGATTTGGTTCAGGATACGTTTTTTGCAGGCTTAAAATCCATGAAAAATTTTAAAGGAGAAGCAAGTGAGCGCACTTGGTTGGTTTCAATTTTAAAAAGAAAAATTATAGATCATTACAGAAAAATAAATTCAAACAAAGGAAAGGCCGAAGTGAGAATGTCTTACAATACAGATGAAAATGAAGGGGAATGGTTGGAAGAACGTGTAGCAGATTCTTATGAAAAAAATGCAGAAGAAAATCTTATAAATTCCGAGCTTGAAGATGCCATATATAATTGTTTAAGTAAATTACCCGAAAAGCAAGCAAGCGTTTTTAAAATGAAAACCATTTTAGGGCATGAGACTGAAGCAATTTGTAATGAATTAAATATTACGCCGTCTAACCTTTGGGTCATAATACATAGAGCAAGGGTTACCATGGCAGAGTGTATGGAAAAAAACTGGTTCTAAACAACATGGAAAAACGATTCTTATTTATCACTTGCGAGGAAGCAAAACATATTTGTGATAAATCCCAATATGGAGAAGCAACATTATGGGAAAAAATTAAATTAAACATTCGCTTGTCTTGGTGCAAGATTACCCGTGCTTATACGAAGCGTAACAGCACCCTGACAAAATCTTTAAAATCCTCTAAAGTAGAATGTCTCAAGTTACAAGAGCAGCAAGAATTAAGAGAAAAATTTGAAAGTCAATTAGGCAACCAAAACCAATAACAGCCAAAATATTGGGATACCTTCCACCCAAAACCCACTATAATATTTACCTTGATTTTTTTTAGCGCATAGTAAGAACCCCAATGTTACAAGGGTTATTATTAACAAAATAATGGTGTTTTTCAAAGTATACTCATCTCTAAAAAATTCCAAAGAAAAAAAGAGCATCAAAAGCAACACCCCAATAATTTTAGTCCACTTCTCTCCTATTTTTTGTGGTATGGTTGAAAGCTTTATACTATCATATTGCAAGTCACGCGCTTCAAAAGGAAGGGTCAAAACTATAACAAAGACAAGTCGTTGGATGGCCGTAATGATGATATCTTCTGAAACAGGAATACCATTATTTACAAGAGGCAAAACCACTGTAACACCCGACCAAACCAATGCGATAACATAAATTTTTATACCACCTACATTTCTTAAATTTTGTTTTTCGTCTAATAAAAACCGTTTGGGTAAAAAAGGTATGGCATATAAAAAAGTAATGACACCCAATCCTAAAATATAATAGAGTGTGATAATCTCAATTTTAAACGCATAAAAACACATGAACACAAAACAGAAAAATGAGAACACCTGTATCAATTTTAACCAACTTGCCAAACTGCGATGATGGAATTTTGCCAATCCAAAATACTTCACAAAATTATAACCTGATATGGAAGCAAAAAATGTAAAAAATAAAATGCTTTTATCAAATAAAACATGAAACTCCAAAAGGGTCAACCAAGACAAAGAAACCACAGCTAAAGCCACATGAATACTACTATTGATGTAAAAATCAAAAACCTGTCTTAAGACCTTCATTTTACAAAAATAACTAAAGTGTTAATAACACTAACAATTGGTTAAAAACTTTGGTTTTCCTTAACTAATATGCTTTATTAATTATGTAATTTTGCACTTCAAAACTCAAGCTATTTTAATGAATACAAATGCATTTGCACTTCGACATATAGGTCCAAACGAAGAGGATCAAAATCAGATGTTAAAAACAATTGGTGTTGATTCTTTAGATCAACTTATTTATGAAACCATCCCAGATGATATCCGTTTAAAAAATGGTTTGAATTTAGATGAACCCATGACCGAAAATGAATATTTAATTCATATTCACGAATTGTCCAAAAAAAACAAGGTCTATAAAACCTATATTGGATTAGGGTATCATCCGACCATTTTACCTGCAGTTATTCAACGTAACATTTTGGAAAATCCGGGTTGGTATACCGCGTATACCCCGTATCAGGCAGAAATAGCCCAAGGGAGATTGGAGGCATTGTTAAATTTCCAAACAATGATTACTGACCTTACAGGTATGGAAATTGCCAATGCTTCTTTACTTGACGAAAGTACAGCGGCAGCAGAAGCTATGAGCTTGTTGTTTGCTGTAAGAGAACGCGAACAGAAAAAGGCAGAAGTCAACAAATTTTTTGTTTCAGAAAATATATTGCCTCAAACCATTTCATTGTTGCATACCAGAGCTACACCAATTGGTATTGAACTGGTTATTGGTAATGAAAACGACTTTGAATTTTCATTGGAATATTTTGGAGCCATCCTTCAATATCCTGGAAAAAATGGACAGGTAAGTGATCTCAAATCCTTTATTATAAAAGCTAAAATTGCCCAAATTAAGGTTGCAGTTGCTGCCGATATTTTGAGTTTGGTAAAGCTGGAAGCACCAGGAAAAATTGGAGCCGATGTTGTAGTTGGTACTACGCAACGTTTTGGAGTCCCAATGGGTTATGGTGGTCCACATGCTGCTTTTTTTGCAACTAAAGAAGCTTATAAGCGCGATATCCCTGGACGAATAATAGGAGTAACCAAAGACACAAATGGCAACAGGGCATTGCGTATGGCATTGCAAACCCGAGAGCAGCACATCAAACGTGACAAAGCTACTTCAAATATTTGTACAGCCCAAGTGTTATTAGCTGTTATGGCAAGTATGTATGCGGTTTATCATGGTCCAAAAGGATTAAAATTCATTGCAAATAAAGTACATTATTCCGCGACAACTTTGGCAAAAGTTTTAACTGATTTAGGCTACCAACAGGTCAATACCTCCTACTTCGATACGCTACAAATTAAAACAGATTCCAAAAAACTAAAAAAGGTGGCCAAGGA
>JBBKXS010000237.1:0-8668 GCA_037969605.1 Flavobacteriaceae bacterium | reverse complement strand
TTCCATAAGTTATAATATCAATCCTGCTTTTGATCAGTATTATGAGACTTACGAGGTTATTGATGCCGACGGAACTACCAGCGCAGAATATAGCCGATTTGAAAAATCACTTTTTGGAGCACCTTCAAATAGGTTATCAAGTTCTATGGGGATTTCACTTGGTAATAATTTAGAAGCCAAAATACGACCTAAGGATTCTACCGAAACTGAGCCTAAAAAAATCATTTTGCTCAATAATTTAAATTTTTCCACATCTTATAATTTTGCAGCTGATTCTTTACAGTGGAGCCCAGTTCGGGTTACCGGCGGCACCCAAATTTTTGACAACAAGATGAGCATAAATTTTGGAGCGACATTAGACCCGTATGCTTTAGATAACAATAACAGAAAAGTAGCAAAATATAATATAGACAATGGTGGTAGCCTATTTAGATTAACTTCGGCTAACTTGACATTAAACTATAGTTTCTCCAGTAAAAATTTAGAAAAAAAATCGAATGATAAAGATTCCAGTGTAGATAATACACGCAGTGGTGGACGTGATGATGACCTTTTTGGTGTGTCAGAAGATTTTGCGGATAAGCGACTATCAGATACCGACAAGGATAAAGACGAAAAAGAGACAGAATTATACAATTACAAAATACCTTGGAGCATTCGGCTTGCCTATGCTGTAAACTATAACAATACGGCAAGGCAAAATCAAATTTCGTCACATTCGTTAATGTTTTCGGGCGATATTGATTTGTCTCCAAAATGGACCGTTGGGGCTTCATCCAGTTATGATATCCAGAATAAAGGATTTGGACTGACACAATTGCGCTTTGAACGCGATCTTTTGAGCTGGAGGATGAATTTTAGTTGGGTACCTTTCGGTACTTACGGCTCATGGAACTTTTTTATTGGCATAAAATCCAGTTTGCTTAAAGACCTAAAATACGATAAGAGTAAGCAACGTGATGCACGGTTATAAGGAATTAGGGATTAGGGAAAATAAAATTATTAAGATAAAATCTCCAGGGTTACTGGAATAGTATAAAACATCTATTGAAATGAAAAAAATAATCAATACTCCTAACGCCCCTGCTCCTATTGGACCATACAATCAAGCCGTATTAAGCGGAAACACATTGTACATATCAGGACAAATAGCTTTTAATCCTAAAACAATGACATTAGTTTTAGATGACATTAAAATTGAAACTAAGCTAGTCATGGAAAATCTTAAAGCTATTTTAACTGAAGCAAATATGACATTTGAACACGTGGTAAAGGCCTCAATTTTTATTAGCGATATGAATAATTTTACCCAAATCAATGAAGTTTATGGTCAATACTTTAATACGGAAACCGCTCCTGCTCGTGAAACAGTACAGGTTGCACGTTTACCCAAAGATGTGAATGTGGAGATTAGTATGATTGCCGTAAAATAATGGCACTACTCTACTTTGCCGTTATATTTTTCTAAGATAGGTAAATGGTTTTTCTTCATGAACTCAATATAACGAGATTCCTTCCGATAAAGATCAAATTCTCGGCGACTATTGATTTGTGGAGCATTCGCATCATCTTTATTCATATAAAAATACATGGAATCCCGTTCTTTTAGATTGGCAAATGCAAATGCTTTTGCATTTGAGTTGGGTTTATCGTTTTTTATTAATTCATAAACCTTGTTTTTATCTCCTATTTGTGAATATATCAACAGATTAACCAAAACATTTTTATCAAATACAGAGTCTTTTAAAATTTCTAGTGCTTCCTTGTTTTTATTTTGATGGTAGTAATAATAAAATTGTCTGGTTTTATTATTGTTTTCAGGTATATTGTTGATATACATTTTAGATTTACTAAACTGTTCAGCTTCTTTAAATTGTTTATTCTCTAAAAGTGCATTGTAATAATCTGCAATCTTTCCAAAATCTGTCGAATCCAATTCAATGGTTTTTTTCAAATAGTAAACATAATTCTGGTCATCATTTAAATAGGTGTCATAAAAACGTCCTAAAAATTGATAAAGATCAGATTTTAATTTGCTTTCACTTTTACTGATTGCATTGTTATAGATTTCAATTGATTTGGTCCAATCATCCCCTTTTTTTAATATATATTTAGCTTCTGCATCAACTAAAAATGAGCTAAAATTTTCGACAACTTTACCAGCAAGCATTGCTTTTTTAGATTCAAAAAGGGTTTTGGCTTCATCAAGCTTATCGTTTTCGACAAGAATATTTGCTAAATTAAAGAAACTATCCGCTGAAAAGGGATTGATATCGAAGGCTTGTCTTGCGTGGTATAAAGCTTTCCGGGAATCTTTTTTTATGGTTAAATAAAAAATTGAAGTTTCAAGGTGCGACACCGCATCATTGGAGTTTAAACTCAATGCTTTTTCGAAAAAACGCTCAGCTTCAAGTCGTGTTTTTTCATCCTGTGATTCAGATAAAATTAAGCCTTTGGTAGAATTGGCACGGACTGAATTGGGATTTAAATTTAAAGCGATTTCATTATTTTTATTGGCCTCTTTCATAAATCCGTCATCAAGACTTCTATCATTATAAATGTACTTACTCAACACATTAGTATAAGCCAACTCAGCATAAGCATCAGCATAATTAGGATCTAAAGCAATGGCTTGCTTGAATAGATCAATGGCAATGGCATAATCTTCCTTGGTTAGCTTATCCACAAAACTTCTGCCCTTCAACACCAAGTTATAAGCTTCTAAGTTATCGGTTGGAAATTTGTTCAACTCTTTTTGTTCTTCAGGACTAATGGCAATTTTAAGTTGATCCACAATTTTTCGGGACACATCCTGCTGAATTTTAAAGACTTCCTTAAAGTCTTCGTTATAATTTTGGGCCCAAATATGTTTATCGTTGGCATCTATTAATTGAGCAGTTATAATAATTTTATCTTCATATTTACGAACGCTTCCTTCAACAATATAGGACACCCCTAATTCTCTGGCGATTTCTGGAATGGATTTATCCGATTTTTTATACCGTTTAGTCGAGGTCTTGGAAGTAACCTTTAAATTTTTGAATTTTGATAAATTCGTTAAAATGTCTTCAGTAACGCCATCACAAAACCACTCGGTGTCTCCACCTGAACTTAAATCATCAAAATATAAAACAGCTATCGTATGATCCAATTCAATAAGGTCTTTGGAATTTGAAGCGACATGGTTAGGCTTATTAAAAAAGCTAACAGCAATGGCAAGCACCAAACCTACCAAAATTAACACGTTTAACCGCTTGTTTGTTGAGGCGGTAATGGATTGGTCTTTACTGACTTTTTCCGTTTTTTTCAACCCTTCAGGTGTTACCTCATAAACCCATGCAATAAACACCCAAACTGGAAACCCTGTTATGGTAAGAATGGTAAGGGTTTTCATTACCCATTCTGGAGCTTGTACATTAGGTAGAATTAGAGAAAGCACTTGTAATAATACCCAAGCAACCACAGCATAGGCTATAGCGGCTTTAATGACATTTCTACGTTTTAATTCATTAAAAAACGAGCTCATAGTTAATTTTTTTGTTTATCGACAGGAATATAATTTTTCTTTAAAAATTCCTTATATCGTGGTTCGTTGCGGTAGGGATCCAATTCACTCAGGCCATTAACATATCTTGTCCTAAAAATTCGGATTAAAGGATTTTCATAATTAGAGATTTTATCTAAATAATGATACAAAGAATCGATTTCCTTAAGGCCGGCAAAGTACATTACTTTAACTCCATCATCCCGATGAAAATTTGGATTTTTAAGAATTTCATAAGTGGATTTGGCATCTCCCATTCTGGAATATAACCAAGCTTTTTGAAAATAATAAGTATCCAAATCAATAGCTTTCAGCTTCTCATTATAGATTAAGGCTTCCCTATTAAGGCCTTGATAAGCGTAATAATCCTGAAGCATTATTGTTTTTATTATCGAGTCGTTCAAATTTAAAAAAACATCTTCATCCAGAAATTTTTTGGCAGCCTCAAATTGTTTGTTGTCATAAAGTGCATAAATGTAACGTCTGGCAAATGCAGCTGAAGATGGTTCTAATTCAAAGGCTTTTTTGGCATGCTGTAAGGACATTCTTTTATCATTAAAAATACCATTATAATAATCACTCAATGTATAATGAAAATCTGGATTATTAGGATGTTCGTTTAAAACATGCTCATATGAATAAATAAGTTCTGAGAGGTCCTTATTTATTAAACTATTCAAAAGGCCTTCAAAATCTTCCCTTCTCCCTGCAGGATAAAAAAAGATTGTTTTCATAAAATGCTTTTGGGCTTCTTCAATTTTATTGTTTTGTAGCAATGCGTTCAGCTTTACATCATTAATTGGATATGATAAAGGGTCTAAACGCTGCGCCTCATTTATTTCCTTTAAAAGGTTTTCAATATCATGATCTGGGTTATCACGATAGTATATTGCAAAATGATGATGTGCCGTAGCGTCATTTGGGTTTATGGCTATAGCCTTTTCAAAATTTTCTTTTGCCTTGTCCCAATTTTCTTCATAGTAAAATATAGAACCCAAAACCGTAAAGGCTCTAACCGTATTAGGGTTAATTATAAGCGCTTTATCTACGTAAAGTTTGGCTTTATCGATGGCTTCACTAATATCCAAATTACTATAGGGATGAAGTAACATATAGGAATTAGCGATTTCAGCATAAGCTTCAGCAAATTGAGGATCCAATTTAATGGCTTCTTGATAGAGTTCTATACTTTTTTCTAAATTTTCTTTGGTTCTTGTGTCAGCAATACCACGACCTCTTAAGTATAATTCGTAGGCGTCTAAATTGGTAGTTACTGCAGTGTTTAAAGCCTTTTCTTCGTCAGGGCTAACATGAATTTTTAGCTGATCAACAATTTTTTTAGCAACCTCTTGTTGTATTTTAAAAACGTCGTTTAAGTTTTCGTTATAGTTTTCTGACCACATATGTTCGTCGTTTGCTCTAATTAACTGTGCCGTAATGAGCACTTGGTTGTTTTGCCTTCGCACACTGCCTTCTACTAAATAGGACACTCCTAATTCTTTAGCAATTTCCGGTATGGTTTTATCAGTATTTTTATACTGCATCACAGAAGTACGCGAAATGACACGCAAACCGCTAACTTTTGATAAATAGGTTAAAATATCTTCAGTAACCCCATCACAAAACCATTCATTTTCGTTATCGGTGCTCATATTTTTAAACGGCAAAACAGCAATGGAATATTTAACGGTATTTGTTGAAGACATATAACCGGCTTTAGGCTGAAATAATGTCACAGCTATTGCTGCAACGATTCCAACCAATATTAAGACATTTAACCGCTTATTAGTAGTAGCCGTTAGGGATTGGTCTTTATTGACATTTTCCGTTTTCTTTAATCCTTCCGGTGTTACTTCGTACACCCAAGAAACAAATACCCAAAATGGAAAGCTAATGAGCAATAATAGTATTATCGTTTTCATCACCCATTCTGGGGCATCAACACTAGGTAAAACAATTGAAAGTACCTGTAATAAAACCCAAGCCACTACAGCATAAGCGATAGCGGCTTTTATGACATTTCTACGTTTTAATTCATTAAAAAACGAGCTCATATAGGATTGATCTACTCAAATATACCTCAAATTTCTAATTAAACGACCTTCTATTCCTTTACCTTCAATGACTTTTTAAATTTAAAGCACCACTTTTAACATTGGCATCAAGCAATTTAACTACATCCTCTAATGTCACCGTTCCATAATACCATACTCCGGCAGCTAGCGATTCAGCCAAAACAGCTTTGTAGATCTCGTAATAACTACGTTTACCATCCACAAAATTAAAGACTTCCATTTTCATTGTGGAATGAATGTTAATCCCTTCAATATTTGAAGTTCGTTTACCGAAATACGCATCGAGTGTGGGGTTGTTTTTAGGGATTTTTTTACGGGCTTCCAATTCCTGAGCGTTTAGCTTAACATTAGGAGCTCTCCTAACTCTATATTTCGATGAATAAAAGTTTTCCAGTTCATCCATCAGCGTTTTTTCTTTCGACAGTAATTGATCCACATAATTGTCAATTAATTCTAAGGTTTCATCGCTACTGCCTACAACATCCTTAACGGAGTTTAATGCCGAAACTTCCCTAATGACGCCTTGTTCAATAATAATGTCCGCATTTTTCCAACCATTTTCAACTTCATCACCATATTGAATTTCATGATAGGCCGCCTGCAAATCATTCGCCAAGCGTTTACTGCCTTGTGCATAAGTTTCTGCCAATAACAATTGGGTTTGATTGGCTTCTGCTTTTCCCAAATAATAGGCCATCCCAGTAATAATAAAGGCATTGCGCTGTAATTGGGTGGCATCAATTTGCCATAAGTCATCGTCGGAAGAATGAATATAATAATCGTCCCAATTAATCAATCCAATGGCTGGAACACCAATAGCTCCTTCAATAAAAACCATATTATCTGACGCATTGAAAAATGGAACAAAACGCGCCCCGAAACTTTCATGCGTGCCTCTTGTGGCATAAATAGGTCTTGAGTGCGGACGTGGCAAGCCACCCATTCTACCTGCTGTAATAAAGGGATTATTGGTCTCAATAACAAATTGACCAACACTTTCGAACAAGGCATCCAAATAAGTGGTAATGGAATGTGGTGCATAAATTAAATGTTGAATTCTACTCCCAACCGATTGCTTTGCTCCCACCATATCCTGATGTAAATTGGCCAATATCTTTTTGGGCTCGTTGGGATGATCTCTAAAATAACGGTATTCTGAATAGATTTCGTCGGTCCACCAAAAACGAATATCACGAAGTGGACGTTCAATTTTACCTTCGTCAATTAGCTTATTCAATGTTCTAGCGATTTCCAATAAATTTCCGCAACCACTACCATCGTCATTTGCGGAACCTTGTTCTTCTTGTAAATGTGCCGTAATAACAATTTGTTGATCATGATATTTTGAGCCTTTTATCCAACCCTCAACAAATCCAGTTCTTCCGGGAGATTCAGAAATTTTGGTATTCACTTTAGCTTTAACCACAACCTTTCCACCCATAGTTTTCTTTCCTGTGGCGAAAAAATCCTGCATATCCTTAGTCTGCAATACGTTTTTTAACTGTTCTCCCTTTCTTGGAGATAGATTAAATGCAAAAGTCCCTTGCTTACCTGCTGGAGGTGTTACAGGAATTCGGGTCCATGCTAACTGATCTGGAAAATCCATTGGGTTTTTACTTTCGGAAGTTGCATAACAGACCACACCAATAGCTCCCTTACCATAAACAGCATTATTAACTGCATTATCAGGATAACCACTGACCAAAACAATCTTGCCTGCAACATCCAATCCTTTTAAATCGTCTACAGAACCTGTGCCGCCCCAAACCAATTCTGCCGTCACATTGGCGTCATGGCTACCATCTGAAAGGTAAAGTGCATGATCTCCAATATCTGCCAGTTTGATTTCAATGGGTTCGGTCATCCATAATTCAGCTGAAATCGCCGTATAATTTGGGCTTTCCATTGGTTGTTCTATAAACTTAACATCTTCAAGACCTGCTTTTTTGGCTTCCTCAACAACATAATCGGCAGCTTTAAAAAAGCCATCCATTCCCGAATTGCGATGCCATTGCGTTAAAATCCTGATATGTTCAAAGGATCGATCACCTGAAAGCTCATTGATCAACATGCGTATTTCGTTATCATTTAAAAAAGGGGTTTCTTGAGAAAAACTTGGAATTGTGTTAACAAAAAGAATTAGGAAAAGAATACATTTTTTCATCTGAAAGCTTGTTTTAAGAAATTTATTTTCTAAAGATATTTCAATTCATTCAACAATCAAAGGATGTTGATAAATCGTCTAAATAAATTGAAAATCCCGTAGAAAATATTTGAATAACTCGTATTTTTGATAGTAACCAAATTTCTTCTCAACATGCGTATTGAATACGATATCAAGTTAGGTTTTAAGGATGTGATGATTCGGCCTAAACGATCTACCCTTAAAAGCAGATCACAAGTTAATTTACAAAGGGAATTTACTTTCCTTAATAGTAAAGTCAATTGGAAAGGTATTCCTGTCATGGCTGCCAATATGGACACCGTTGGCACATTTGAAATGGCCTTGGCATTGGCAAAGCACAAATTGTTTACAGCCATACATAAACACTATACCATTACCGATTGGAATGTGTTTTCTTCTAACGCTCCAACTAGCATAGAAGATTATATAGCCATTAGTACTGGAACAGGCAAGCAAGATTCTGAAAAATTAGCCTCTATTTTCAATTTTAATCCCCAGTTAAAATTTATTTGCATTGATGTTGCCAATGGGTATTCCGAACATTTTGTAAATTTTGTCAAACGAACTCGCGATCAATATCCAGATAAAGTGATTATAGCTGGTAATGTGGTAACAGGTGAAATGGTTGAAGAACTTTTGCTTTCTGGTGCTGATATTGTAAAAGTTGGTATCGGGCCAGGAAGTGTATGCACAACACGAATAAAGACTGGGGTTGGATACCCACAATTATCGGCCATCATTGAATGTGCCGATGCCGCTCATGGGTTGGGTGGACAAATTATTAGTGATGGCGGCTGTACCATCCCAGGTGATGTTGCCAAAGCTTTTGGCGCAGGTGCCGATTTTGTCATGCTTGGAGGCATG
>JBBKXS010000236.1:0-4775 GCA_037969605.1 Flavobacteriaceae bacterium | reverse complement strand
ATACAAATGCCAGCATATATCGCAATATGTTGTTATTGATCTTTTTACTACCGTAATAGCTTCCGAAAAAACCACCTATTAAAGCAACCCCAACCAATATAAAAGATTGTGATGATATGTTAACACCACTACTAAATTGACCAATCAATCCTGCTGCTGAATTAACCCAAATAAACAAGGCTGAAACTGCTGCTGCTTCTTTCATTTTTCCCCAATGTAACAGAAGAATTAATGGTGTTAAAATGATACCACCACCAATACCTATAAGTCCAGAAAAAAAACCAATCAATCCACCTATAACCAATCCTTGCCAAAGTTTTACATTCTTAATTACAGTACTTTCTTTTCCAAATACATTTAATATTTTGAGTATAGCAAAAATCAATAATAAGCCCAATATCTTTTTATATATGGAGGCATCGATTTCTATCATTCCACCTAAAAAAGCCAATGGTATTGAAGTTATTGCAAAATACAAGAACAACTTCATATTAAAATAACCCGCTCTATAATAATGGTAAAAGGCAATTCCGGCAACAAATAAATTGAGCAATAAGGCCATTGGTTTCATGGTTTCCGGGGCAAAAGAAAATAAGGCCATCAATGCTAAATATCCACTGGCTCCACCATGACCCACACTTGCGTATAAAAACGCAACGAACGGTAGAGCGAATAAGAATAACCAGATATGTTCAATATCAAAAACCACTATATTTTAATTTTAGCTATTTGTTCATCTAAAAAGGTCCAACAATTTTTATTTAGGGTGTCAAAAGTGTTGACCAATGATTTACCATAAGGTGTCAAGGTAGCGCCTCCGCCACCTTTGCCGCCAATATTGGATGTCGTTACCGGTTGCTCTGCACGTTTGTTTACGGCATCAATCAATGACCACGCTTTTTTATAGGACATTCCTAATGTTTTTGCAGCTTTCGACAATGATCCTGTGGATTCAATGGCTTTAAGTAAACTCACTCTGCCTTCACCAAGCAAAATGCTTCCATCTGCTTCAATCCATATCCGGCTTTTAATTTTATAATCCATAATGGTTAGTTTATAGGAAGAAGTATAACCTCTACAGTATCGTTAATTTTAATTGTTTCCGTTGTTTCAGGTGCATATACAAGGGCATTGGCCAGAGCAAAAGTATGTAACATCGAGGAGTTTTGTCCCTCCAAAATTTTCACTTTTCCGTTATTGTAAATTGCTTTTAAGAACTGTGGTCTATTTCCTTTTTTATTGTGATTGGTTTCTGATATTGCCTTTAACCTACACAACGAAAAATTTTCATTTCCACACATTTTTTGTAAAGCAGGATACACATACAGATAAAAACAACTTAATGCTGCTGCTGGATTTCCCGGCAAAGCAAAGATCATTTTGGTTTCTTTTTTTCCGAAGAACAAAGGTTGCCCTGGTTTTTGGTTCACTTTATAAAACAATTGTTCTACTCCCAATTCGAGAAGTGCTTCTCCAACAAAATCGTAATCACCTACAGAAATGCCACCGGAAACCAAAATAATGTCATGACCAATAATAACCTTTTTAAGAGTCTCTAGGGTGTTTTCCAAAGTATCAATGGCTTTATACAATGATACATTTTTAAAACCCAAACCATTGAGGGAAGTGCTTAGCATAGCTGCGTTGCTTTCGTAAATTTGCCCATAGCCTAGATCTTGTCCAGGTTCAACTAATTCATTTCCTGTAACTACAATAGCAATCGATGGGCTTTTGAACACTTTTACTTCCTCAATACCTAATGAACTTAAAAAAGCTATGGCTGCAGGATTTAATCGTGATCCCTTAAGCAAAGCCATTTTTCCTTTTAAAACCTGCTCTCCAAGAGGTCTGATGTTTTCATCTATTAACACTTGGGAATTAAGCTTTAGAAGATTGGTTTCAACAATCACTTTTTCTTGCATTATCACGGCATTTGCCGTATCAGGAACTGGTGCTCCAGTGAAAATCCGAACAGCCTCCCCTTTATTTAGAATGGGATGGTGGCTATCGCCAGCTTTAATTTCTCCAACAACTATATAAGTTGCTTTGTCATGTAAGCACAGTGCATAACCATCCATAGCTGATTGTCTGAAAGGTGGCATATTAATTGGTGATACCACATCTTCGGACAAGGTATAACCCGAAGCCTCTACAACTTTTTTAGTCTCAAATTGAGTTGAGGTGTTTGAGTTATTTTGAACAATAGTTAAGGCTTCCTCTACGGATATCATGATATTCGCTATGTGATAACAAATATAACGCTTAATTTTATTTTATGTAAGATTTTAATGAGCCTTAAAGGCCAAAATGGCTAATTAATTTCAAAATACTTTTATTACATTTAAGCAAATCTAAATGTATGCTCAAAAAAGTCTTTGGCAGTGCAGTTTTTGGGGTTGAAGCTACAACTATAACCGTTGAGGTCAACGTTGACTCAGGAATTGGCTACCATCTTGTTGGGCTTCCGGATAACGCCATTAAGGAAAGTAACTTTCGCATTGCAGCAGCACTTCAAAATAATGGGTATAAAATTCCAGGAAAAAAGATCATCATCAACATGTCTCCTGCCGATTTGCGTAAGGAAGGTTCGGCTTACGATTTGACTTTGGCCATGGGAATTCTTGCGGCGTCCAATCAAATTAAAGCTGATGATTTAGAGGACTATCTCATTATGGGAGAACTGTCCCTTGACGGAACTTTACAGCCTATTAAGGGCGCATTACCCATCGCTATTAAAGCTAGAGAAGAAGGTTTTAAAGGCTTTATTTTACCTTGCCAAAATGCCAAGGAAGCCGCCATTGTTAATGATTTAAAAGTGTTTGGTATCGACAATATCAAACAGGTTATTGACTATTTTGATAAAGGTGAATCATTGGAGCAGACTATCATCAATACTCGAGAAGAATTTTATAAAAATCTTGATTTTCCAGAACATGACTTTAGTGATGTAAAGGGACAGGAAGGGATTAAACGCTGTATGGAAATTGCAGCTGCTGGAGGCCATAATATCATTTTAATTGGTCCGCCAGGAGCAGGTAAAACCATGTTAGCAAAACGTTTGCCCAGTATTTTACCACCAATGACTTTAAGCGAGGCTTTGGAGACCACTAAAATCCATTCGGTGGTTGGCCGTGTCAAAGAGCATACGGGGTTGATGGCCCAACGACCGTTTAGAAGTCCACACCATACTATTTCAAATGTGGCATTAGTAGGAGGCGGAAGCTATCCTCAACCTGGAGAAATTTCACTGTCCCATAATGGTGTTTTGTTTTTGGATGAATTACCTGAATTCAAAAGAGAAGTCCTTGAAGTGATGCGTCAACCTTTGGAAGATAGAGAAGTGACCATTTCCAGAGCAAAATTTACGGTGACTTATCCATCTTCTTTTATGTTGGTGGCGAGTATGAATCCGAGTCCAAGTGGGTATTTTAATGATCCCAGTGCACCTAAAACTTCATCACCTGCGGAAATGCAGCGGTATTTAGGTAAAATATCGGGACCACTATTGGATCGTATCGATATCCATATAGAAGTCACTCCCGTACCTTTTGAAAAATTATCGGATGAACGTAAAGGAGAAACTTCCGTTGAGATTAGAAAACGGGTTACAGCTGCTAGGGAATTGCAGACGATACGGTTTGAGGACTCAAAAACGGTACATTATAACGCACAAATGAATACTAAGCAGATTAGAAAATACTGTGTTTTGGATGAAGCTTCCAAGCAATTGCTTAAAACCGCCATGGAAAGGTTAAATCTTTCGGCCAGAGCTTATGATCGCATTTTAAAAGTTTCTCGTACTATAGCCGATTTAGAAGGTGTTGAGGCCATTAATGGTTCCCATATCAGTGAGGCCATTCAATACAGAAGTTTGGATAGAGAGGGTTGGTTGGGGTGAAAAGATTACATTTATAAAAGATACTTTATTTATTGCAATGCTCAAGCTTATATAAAAAAAGAGGCTCACAGAGCCTCTTTTTATGATTATCAATAATTTTAATTGATATTAATTAATTTCTGGTTAGCTAATATCACTTGGTTCTAAGTAGAATCTTATTTGTAAAAGTCTTAAGCCATCATTATCGTACTGCCAAAAATAGTCTTCAAAAATAGGATCAAAAATGGTGTATCTTCCTTTTTTGATTTCAACCTCGTTGCCATCACCATCCGTAAATGTAAAGGTTTCATCAACATAAATGGTAAGTAATGTTCTACTCACATTTTCAAATTTGGCTGGTCCTCTACCGCTTTCTACTTCTAGACTTTCAGAGGAACAAACTTCATAGTAATCATCGGTTAAATCGGCATCGGCACAAGTTGTAATAACAGCTTTTCCACCTGGTTTGCCTAGTGCACGCACATAAATTGAATATGACGACATGCCATCACCATCTGGATCTGGATTAGGAAGTTGAAATTCAGCTCTTCCATCAGTTCCATTAGCATCTAAAACAGCAAAATCATCACCTTCAATCAGCATAATTTTGGATTGTCTATCTAATGGTATAAAAATACGATGTCCATTATTGCCAGTCATGTCTGCCGATTTATCTTTAGACATACCAATAATGTTTAAGTTGAAATGGGCACCACTTGGGGCATCATTTCCCGTAACCCTACTTGTAGTATTGCTTTTTAAGTCTGCAGCCGATAAATTGTCGGGTGTTAAAGCCTCATCCTTTGTACAGGAAACTGTAATTAGGCCGCACAGGGCAAGTGCTCCTAATAAATTCATTTTTCTCATAATATTTAAAATATTTGATTAATAGATCTGC
>JBBKXS010000235.1:0-3871 GCA_037969605.1 Flavobacteriaceae bacterium | reverse complement strand
ACATCGCTCATCAATTGTCTATGGACTGCCGCTTCCAAAGCTTCTTTTATAGCTTGAATACTCGTTTCATTATCTTTCACAGCATCATATTCCGTCCATTCTCTGTTGTACCACTTGACAAACTGTCCATCTTTACTTGACATATAGTGCCCAGGAGGAAACAACTGAATTTTTGTACAAACGCCTTCCAATGCTTTTAATTCAGAAGCGACATAAAAAGTTCCGTTTTGGTCCCAACCAATATATAATGGTATAATTCCCATGTGGTCACGGGCAATAAAATATTCGTCCTTTTCAACATCGTAAATGGCAAATCCAAAAATACCGTTCATTTCGTCAATAAATCCAACCCCTTTCTCTTTGTACAAAGCTAAAATGACCTCGCAATCACTTTCAGTTTGAAAATGGTATTTACCTTCAAATTGTTTACGCAATTCTCTATGGTTATAGATTTCTCCATTAGCGGCCAAAATGAGTTTCTTGTCTTCACTAAATAACGGTTGTTTGCCAGATGCCGGATCAACTATCGCCAAGCGTTCATGGGCCAAAATAGCCTTTTCATCACTATATATTCCACTCCAATCCGGACCGCGATGTCTTACTTTTTTAGACATTTCCAATACTTTTGGCCTAAGTTCTTCAGATTTTTGTTTTAAGTCAAAGGCACAAACAATTCCACACATAGTATTTTATTTAGTTATAATTAATAGTGCAAATATGTGAATGTGATTTATAAAATAAAACATAAATTATATATATGCTTATAAATTGTAATCATTATTTGTAAAAATATAATCATATGTAACTTTAAATTTAAAAATCTAAGAGACTTTATTAAAAATGTAAAGTTTTAAATAAGCGAACGACTTCATAAATAAATTTTCTTGAGGCATTTAACAAAACATTAAAACTCTTGACAAAAGAAATCTCTAACTTTATAACTTATTTAAAATCAAAAACAATTTATGAAAACATCAAAATTACTTACAACTCTTGCATTTACTTTTGTAATGCTCCTGACATTAAACATCAATGCTCAAAAATTTTCTGGTCTTGATAAAAGCCCTATGGATGCAGCTTCATTTCCTTCAGATTACAAACAGGCTAATAAAGCCATAAAAGTCATTTACAGTAGACCACAACTCAACAGTCGTTCATTGGATAAGTTAGCTCCTAATGGTGAAATTTGGCGTACAGGTGCTAATGAAGCTGCTGAAATTACATTTTATAAAGACACTAATTTTGGTGGAAAAATGATTAAGGCCGGTACTTATACCATGGCTACCATCCCTGGTGAAAAAGAATGGACCATTATTATAAATTCCGATCTCAATACTTGGGGTGCATATTTTTACGATCAATCAAAAGATGTGGCTAGAATAACCGCTCCAGTTACAATGGGTGGTGATTCTTTAGAAGCTTTTTCCATTGCGTTTACCGATGATGGAACCATGCATCTTGGATGGGATAAAGTAAGGGTTGCCATTGCAACTTCATCTAAATAAAAATTTTTATATGCATAAAAAAGCCTTGAATAATTCAAGGCTTTTTTAATTAAGGAATGTTCAAATATTTGTGAGTCTGTAAAGACACTTTCCATTTAGGGTGTGACAATACATAATCTACAATTTCTGGAATCATTTTATCGCGTCGGCTCCATTCTGGCTGTAAATATAAAATACAATTTTTACCCACTTTTAAAGCCTGTTCTTCAGCAAACCTAAAATCATCCTTATTATAAACAATCATTTTAAGTTCATTTGCTTTTTCATAAATTTCTTCGGTAGGTAATTTTAATTTTTTAGGGGATAGACAAATCCAATCCCAAGTACCTGTAAGCGGGTAAGCTCCCGAAGTCTCTATATGCACTTGTAATCCTTTTCGCTTAAGTTGATTAGTCAATTCGGTCATATCCCAAGTAAGGGGCTCCCCACCTGTTACCACAATAGTATTACTGTATTTTATAGCATTTTCAACAATTTTGGAAGTCTCTGTTGGTGGATGTAATTCTGCATTCCAACTCTCCTTAACATCACACCAATGACATCCCACATCACAACCTCCAATTCTTATAAAATAAGCAGCCGTTCCTTTATGATAGCCTTCCCCTTGAATGGTATAAAATTCTTCCATTAAAGGCAATAACAAACCTTTATCAATTAACAGTTGTCTTTCACTTTTGACCATAGTTTGCAAAGATAGTTTACAGATTTTTCTTTACTGCCAAAATGTTGAAAAGATTTTCGTAGGTATTACTCCAAGATTAGTATTTTTATAAAAAATTTGGAATGAGCAGAAGCGACGATTTTTTTAATCTTATTGAAGAAGGGAATACTAATAAAGGCGAGTTTATCACTATAGGTTCGGCTATGTTAGATGGCAAAACACTAAAAAATGCCTTCGTAAATATTCCACTTAAAACCATGAATAGACATGGATTGATTGCAGGAGCAACTGGCACTGGAAAAACCAAGACGTTACAGGTATTGGCCGAAAATTTAAGTGAAAAAGGGATTCCTGTTTTACTTATGGACATCAAGGGTGATTTAAGTGGATTGGCACAACCAAGTTTTGGTCATCCAAAAATTGATGAACGCCATGAGTTAATAGGATTGCCATTTGAGTCAAAATCATTTCCCGTAGAAATATTGACCCTTTCAGATCAAAATGGGGTTAGATTACGAGCAACGGTTAGTGAATTCGGCCCTGTATTATTATCAAGAATATTAGATTTATCTGAAACGCAATCTGGCGTTGTTGCTGTTATTTTTAAATATTGTGACGACAATAAACTTCCATTATTGGACTTAAAGGATTTTAAAAAGATCCTTCAATATGCAACTCAGGAAGGGAAAGACGAATTTGAAGAGGCATACGGCAGAATTTCAACAGCGTCAACTGGATCTATTCTACGTAAAGTAGTTGGATTAGAACAACAAGGAGCTGATTTATTTTTTGGTGAAACCTCGTTTGATGTTGACGATTTATTGAGAATTGATAATACTGGCAGAGGTTATATTAATATCCTCAGACTTACAGATATACAAGAAAGGCCAAAATTATTTTCGACGTTTATGTTGAGCTTACTTGCTGAAATCTATTCTACATTTCCTGAACAAGGGGATAGCGAACGACCAGAATTGATTCTTTTTATTGATGAAGCCCATTTAATTTTTAATGAAGCATCAAAAGCATTGTTGAATCAAATTGAAAGCATAGTTAAGCTAATCCGTAGTAAAGGTGTAGGTATCTATTTTGTAACCCAAAATCCAACCGATATTCCTGAAGCGGTTTTAAGTCAATTGGGATTAAAAGTACAACACGCGTTAAGAGCCTTTACTGCCAATGACAGAAAAGCTATTAAACTTACTGCGCAAAACTATCCAGATACCGAGTATTACGATACTGCGAGTGTTTTAACTTCTTTAGGAACTGGTGAAGCATTGGTTTCTGCCCTTAACGAAAAAGGCCGGCCAACACCTTTGGCAGCAACCATGATGCGTGCACCAATGAGCAGAATGGACATTTTAACAGATTCTGAATTAAGCAGTTTATTATCGGATTCAAAATTGGCGAAAAAATACAATGATGAAATTGATAGGGAAAGTGCCTATGAATTATTAAATAAAAAAATTGAACAATCTGAAGCCGAAGAAGCCAAAGAAAAAGCAAAGCTAGAGCAAGAGGCTTTAAAAAAAGCCGAATCCAAGCTTCGAACAACAAGTACAAGACGAAGTACAGTAATGAATCCGGTTATTAAAGTACTAACCAGTGCCACTTTTATTAGAAGTGTATTTGGAATTTTGACCAAAGTCATGAAAAAATAAGTCGTAATCCATTTACAATTAAGATAATCAGCTAAAATTTATAT
>JBBKXS010000234.1:0-3508 GCA_037969605.1 Flavobacteriaceae bacterium | reverse complement strand
ATGGTTAACAAAATATTCCCAGTAAAGCCAACGACACCACTATCTTGAGCTGGATTTAATTTTCCTACTAAATAATAAAACATCATAATGCCCATGATATCTGAAAAGGTACTTTCGTAAATATGAAATTCTTTTTTATTCTCATTTAATGCACTTACACTTGGAATAATGATGGCACTTGACAAAATGGATAAGGGTGTGGCATAAATCCAGGCGGATTGCATGGTCATTTCTGGTATCAATTGGTATAAGATCATAGCTGCTGCCCAAGTTGAACCAATTAAACCAATTAGTGCAATGGCCATTGATTTTAATATCGGCATTAACTTTTCACGTTTGAGTTGCAATTCTAAAGCCGCTTCAAGTACGATCATGATCAATCCAACAATGCCTAACACTTCCAGTATGGGGAAAAAGTTGAGCTGTTCGTCGGTCGCGTAATTTAGGGCATATTGCAAACCTACACCTAGTACGATGAGCATAAGTACCGATGGAATATTGGTCTTTTTTGATAGCCCATTAAATAAAAAGGACAAAATGATAATCAGAGATACAATGATGATGAGGTTATATGATGATAAAATTTCCATAGCTTGCTATTTTGTTAGGCTTATTGTTATGTTGTGTTGTTGTAAATAATCGCGAAGAGCTTCCATTCCAGCTCCTTTTTCAAGCGTCACTCGCAGTACATGTCGATTGGTTTGGTCGATTACTTTAGTAATACTTGGTTTAATGTTGAAATCGACCATAGGGTTATCAAATAGTACATCTAACAACCTAGAGGGATTTTCCAAATCATGCACATAAACAGAATGGCTACCTGCATCCTGGTCTGTTTGTGTGATGGTAAACCCATTTTTTTCAATAAAAGAATAGTTCATGAATCGATTGCCATCACGTTGGTTTAGGATGACACCAAAGGCTAAAAAGCTATATAGTTGGCCTTCACAGTCCCCAACAGTTATTTTACTTCCTTTTTTTACTAATGGATTCAACTTAAAAATCACTCCATGTAGATAACTTTTTATATACGAAAATGTAATGATTAGACCAAGAAGTAATACAACGCCATGTATTTTATAATTAATACCTACCAAGGCTATCAACAATACTAAAATGGCAATTAATTTATAGAGTTCTATGGTGCTATTTAAATAGTTTGATATCTTATTAAAGACTGATTTTCTTTTGAAGAATTGCGGAAGCCATATTTGCAGGGTTTTAAGAACCAGCAAGCCTGCAATAAGTAGGATTGATAATTTTAAAACATCTAACCAAGTAAGAGTTGTTTCCATTGCCTAATTTTTGTTTACTATTCTTGTTATATCGTTCACGACCACCTGATTTATAAATAGATTACCCTCACTAGTCCTTAACAATACTTTGGTGTTAATCAAGCGTCTTAGGGCCGATTGATAATTGCTATCATAGGCATTGGCGAGAACCCGCTTTAGACCCACTTCTGATATCTTTTTAAATAACAGGGCCTGTTTTAAAACAATACGTTCTTGCTGGGTAAAAAAGTCTAAAAATTCGTAATAAGATTCTTTAAACAATACCTTCTCATCGTCTTGTATAATAGTCTGATATGTCCAAGATTGCAGGGTTTCTCCAATATTACCATGGGCTTGTTTACCTAGCTTACGGGCCATCATTTGCACTTTAAACTCGGACATTGGCTCTAACTTATCAGTCATTAACTGACGGTGAGCTGCGCCGTGCCTTAGTTGTATGGCCTGGGTAATCTCCTCTTTCGAGGCATTGTTACAATTTATAATATTGGTAAATCGATTAGATAAGTCTAACCTGTTATCTAAGTGGGATTGCATTTGCAAGGTAATTGCTGCTATAACTAAGGCTTCATCCGATTCTGTTTCAATAAAATTAATCAGTGCTCGCATATTATTCAATAGGCTGTATTGTTGATCGTGCCACAACTCTAAATCGTCAATAATGATTACTGGTTTTGTGCTTTTTATATTATTGTTTTTTACATAATCTAAGGCTTCCTTTAAATCACAGCTAGTCTTAAATTTTCTACCATCTACGATTGCCGTAGTATTTGGTTGTAAGGTGACCAAGTTTTTTCTAAAGTGTTTTTTTGTAGTATACTCCATAAATGTGGTACGACCACTTAATCGGTCGCCCACCAACAAAACCGATTTATTAAAGCCCTTTTGCCATTGATCAATTATTTGCTCCAATTTAGTTTCTTGTTTTTTTCGAGGGACCAAAAACATATCTCCAATAAAATTCTTATTTAAAAAAAGTGAATCATAGTAGGAGTTTTCGTCTTGATGCATTCTATGCGCGATACATTCAGCCGAAAGTTCTAAATTGGATAAGGTTTCGTAATTAATGGATGTTTTGTATTTCGAATTTAAATAGTCTTTTTTAGTAATCAGTACTTTTTTTACTTGTTTTAAGAGCGAATTGCCTTCGATACTTAAGGAGGAGTAATTAGGAACTTCCAGAAATGGCAAGCCTTTAAGCAGGTTGGAGACCAACAGTTGTTCCTTCATTTTGGCACTCATGCTTGTTGTAATCAAAACCCCTTTTGATGAAAGTTGCAGCATTTCTTCCTTCAAGTGAACTAATGCCGTTTCAATGGCTTTAATATCTACTTCCGTATTATTTTTTTTAACTACCTGAATACTATTTTTTAAATTAACCAAATTAAGATGGTATTTATTTAGCATAATAGTCTCTATGCTAATAAGATCCATCAACCCTGGTAAGATCTGATAGTCAAACCATTTTTGAACACGCTTATTTACATCTATCTCCCTAACCGCTAGTTGTCCTTCCTGAATCGCTACAGGCACTACACATCTGGAGAGCGGGAGTATTTCTACCATGACGGCTTCGGTGAACAGTTCGTGGTTGTTTTCTGCACTATAGTGTTTTTGCAATTGCGCATCAATGAATGACATTACATCTTCTTTGTCAATAATAGATTTAGTCAACCGCTGAACAACTTGTATAAGGTTATCTACCAATTCGTTATGGTTTTTAATTACCTTTTCGACTACATTCTTTAAATTGACAAAGGTTTTAGAAGTGTTGATTAATACCGAACTCACCTCGCTTATCTCTTCAATTTGTTGTAATAAAATTTCGTAGTGTACTTTATAAACGTGCCAAGGATTTGTATGCAGAGTTAATTTTCTGGTAATTTTTTGAATGGCCTTAGCATCTTTGTTTAGTTTTTTATGTTCATAGAGGATGGTTGAAACTGTTGTATGTACTGCTTTTTTTATAATATCTTTAGATTGTGATGCATGATGCTTTATTTGAGCGTCTGAAATTTGTTTTTCACGCTTATACACCTGTGCTTTTGAGAGTTCTAGAAACACTTCCCTGTGCAGTATTAATAGCTCTTTAAAAGTTTCTGGTACCACATAGTTAAGTAAATAAGTGTCTTGTGGACGCGCGACAGGTTTAATAGCATGATTGCCTACCATGATATAAAATTGGATGAGACCATTAAACTCTTTTGATATGATGG
>JBBKXS010000233.1:0-3118 GCA_037969605.1 Flavobacteriaceae bacterium | reverse complement strand
AAAGCACTCCGTCCAAAACAAGGAGCTGGTCAAAAAATTATTTTTGGTTTTGAGGGTGATTATAAAGACGTAAAAATTGAATTGCTTGACAATGCACCTGAAGACTTTGAACATCGAATTACAAAAGATATTAAAACGGATACTTTATATTACTGGTATAAACCTAAATTAGCATTGGATTCTACACGTTTTGTAGTAAAAAACAAGACCTATATAGATACGCTTAAATATAAATTTAAGGATATGAAGATCGACTCTTTGATCATTAAAGCGTCACCTTCGGGAGTTATTCAGTATTCTCAGGATTTTCAGCTTCAAGCGAACATTCCATTTACAAATATTGATACAAAACAAATTACAATTTTAAACAAAGATTCTTTGAATGTGCCATTTTCTACGACATTTGAAGCATTCGAAAATGGTTATATGTTTAAGTTTGATAAAAAAGAAGCTGACGTCTACAAAATACAAATGCTGCCTAATGCATTTGAAGACTTTTTTGGAAATACCAATGATACTTTGAGGTATACCCTTAAAACCAACCAAAAGTCCGAATATGGTAACATTCGTGTTCGATTGATTAATGCCAAATTCCCTTTAATTGTGCAATTGGTAGATGATAAAGGTAATGTGATGTATGAACGATATACTACAGAATCGCCTGTAGTGGATTTTAATGATTTGCTTCCAAAACAGTATTATTTGAGGGCTATTTTTGACTCCAATGGAAACAAAACATACGATCCAGGAAATTTTTTAATGCAACGACAACCTGAACGTGTGAGTTATGCCCAAGACATAGATGCTGTGAGGGCTAATTTCGATTTTGTTATTGATTTTACGTTAAAAGATTAAACGTATCCTTGTCGTTTAGAAATTTCAGTTTATTTCGGTAGAAATTAATATGATTTCGCTCCAAGGTCACAATTTCGGTGTGTTCTTTATTAGGCCTAATGGGCGTAATATTGTTTCCTAAAACATCATAAGTTGTTGAATGTCCACAATATTCATGGTCCTGCTTATCAACACCAACTCTATTAACACCAATACAATAACACATATTTTCGATGGCTCTGGCACTTAAAAGCGTATCCCATGCTATAATACGTGGTTTTGGCCAATTGGCAACGAAAAGAAGTACATCGTATTCTTCAACATTTCTAGACCAAACAGGGAAACGCAAATCGTAACAAATTAAAGGACAAATTTTCCAGCCTTTATAATCGATAATCAATTTAGAATTTCCTGAAGCATAAACTTTATCTTCTCCAGCTAAAGTAAACGTATGTCGTTTATCATAAAATTGAATATTGCCATCTGGATGTACAAATAATAATCGGTTGTAGTATTTGCTGTTTTCCTTTATAATGATACTTCCAATTATAGCGGAGTTTTTTAAAGCTGCCATTTTTTGCATCCATAAAACGGTCTTGTCCTTCATGGTTTCAGCAAATTCCGAAGCATTCATGGTAAATCCGGTAGTAAACATTTCGGGAAGTAAAATAAGGTCAACGGCTGTAGTGATAGCCTCTATTTTTTCCTTAAAATTCTCTCGATTTTGATTAGGATTTTCCCATTCTAAGTCAGATTGAATTAAGGCTACTTTAAGTTGGTCTTGCATGTGGAGATTAGGTGCGTTTGAGTTTCTTTTTAGTTTTTTCTAAATCTTGATTTAACTTGTTGATTTTTTCAATCCATTTAGCCTCGTCATTTGGAGATAACTTTCCTCTATTTTTTAGTTTATCATATTTTTCTTGGGCTTGTTCTAACTTCTTGCTTGCTTTTTCGAAATTTTCTTGAGCCTTTTGCTTTTTTTTCAGATCTCTTTCTGCCTGTTTTTGAGCTTTTTCAGCCTTTTTCTGGGCCTTTTCAGCCTTTTTTTGAGCTTTTTCCGCTTTATTGGTCTCTTTTTCAATTCTTAATTGATCGTCTAAAGTTGCTCTAATGGTATTTTGCTGCTCAACTGTTAGGGTGCTTGTGACATCAACACCATTTTGCAAAATGGTTTTTCCTTTTACAATATAAGTTGTTCCATTGCTCATTACTTCTTGGGCATTAACAAAAAGCCCAAAACCTATACAAAAAATTATAATCCAGAGTTTCATGATTTTAAAATTTAGTTCGTACGATTAATGTGAAAGATTAAAAAAGGCATTCATAGTAATAATTTAGCCTTTTTCCTACTCAAAAGTAATTAATTTTTAATTAGTTTTATGGTTTTAAGCTATGAATTTATCATATAAAATTTGCACCGAAAAAGACCTTCAAATTCTGGTTGAAATATCTATAAATACGTTTATTTCTGCTTTCGAAAAACAAAATGATCCAGAAGATTTTAAAGCATATATTGACAAAGCATTTAGTATAACTCGGTTAGAGAAAGAACTTTTAGATCCAAATGTGGGCTTTTATTTTGTTTCTAAGGATAATAACCTTGTTGGCTATTTTAAGTTGAATGAAAAGGAAGCCCAAACAGAACCTTTTGGCAATACTTCCGTTGAAATTGAGCGCATCTATGTTTTGAACGAATTTCAAGGACGACAAATTGGACATCAAATGCTGAATCAAATTATTGAAATTGCCAACCAAAAGCGTTTGACTTTTATTTGGTTGGGGGTTTGGGAAATGAATACGTCAGCAATACGATTTTATGAACGCTACGGTTTTGCAAAATTTAACACGCACCCATATTATATTGGCAAGGACAAACAAACCGATTGGTTGATGCGTTTAGATTTGGTTTAAAATATCTGCAGCCTTTTTAAGAGTATCATCGGTTTTTGCGAAACAGAAGCGCAACACCTTTTGATCTAAACCATGTTCATTAAAAACAGACATAGGGATAGATGCTAAACCATTTTCAATAGTTAGACGTTTGGAAAAATCTACATCATATTCATCCGTGATTTTTGAGTAGTCCAACACTTGAAAATAAGTGCCTTTTGAAGGTGTCCAAGAAAATTTGGAATCTTTGATAAGGTTTAAAAACAAATCTCTTTTTAGTTGATAGAATTCTGATAATTCCAAATAATGATGGGGTTCTTGAAGATACTCTGCCAAGGCTTTTTGCATGGGATGGTTCACGCAAAACACATTAAACTGATGGACTTTTTTAAAC
>JBBKXS010000232.1:0-6804 GCA_037969605.1 Flavobacteriaceae bacterium | reverse complement strand
CCCGTTTGAGTAAATCAAGCGGGTTTTTTCATAGAACCTGATGAAGATTTACTCAAACATATATACAATCTAAAATGAGTAAATTAAAACTTGCAGTTCAAAAATCAGGTCGTCTTCATGACGATTCCATGCAAATCCTTAAAGAGGTTGGAATTTCCATTGATAACGGAAAAGACCAGCTTAAAGCCTCAGCTAGAAATTTCCCTTTAGAAGTTTTTTATCTTCGTAATAGTGACATACCGCAATATCTCAAAGATGGTGTTGTAGATGCCGCAATAATTGGTGAAAATATTTTAATTGAAAAAGGGAAAGAGATTACTATTATTGAAAAACTTGGTTTTTCTTCTTGTAAGGTTTCCGTTGCGGTGCCAAAATCGGTCAGGTATAGTGGGGTTCAAGATTTGCAAGGGAAACAAATAGCTACGTCGTATCCTAATACCGTAAATGAGTTTTTGCAAAAGAATAATATAGAGGCGAATCTTCATATCATTAATGGCTCTGTGGAAATAGCACCAAGTATTGGATTGGCAGATGCTATTGTGGATATCGTGTCAAGTGGAAGCACCTTATTCAAAAACAATCTCAAAGAGGTAGAAATCATCTTAAAATCTGAAGCGGTTTTAGCGGCTTCTCCCATAATATCTAAAGAAAAGCAAGCCATATTAGACAGATTGCAGTTTAGATTTCAATCAGTCCTAAAAGGAAGACAATCTAAATACATTTTATTGAATGCGCCAAATGATAAACTTCAAGATATCATAAACGTGTTACCAGGTATGAAAAGCCCAACCGTTTTACCATTGGCAAAAGAAGGTTGGAGTTCAGTACATTCAGTAATCAACAAGAATGAATTTTGGGAAATTATCGATGAGTTGAAATTAAAAGGTGCTCAAGGTATTTTGGTGTGCCCAATTGATAATATGGTAATTTAATGATCATGAAAATCATAGAAAATCCAAAGCAGAAAGATTGGCAAAAGCAATTGCAACGGCCAACACAAACGATTGAAAATATTGAAAAGACGGTTATTCAAATTTTTGATGACATCAAACGAAATGGTGATAAAGCCATTTCAAAATACACGTCAATGTTTGATGGCGTAACTTTAGAATCAGTTATTGTAAATGAATCAGAAATTCAAGAAGCTACTAATAATGTTTCAGATGAATTGAAACAAGCGATCAATATTGCCAAATCAAATATTGAAAAGTTTCATGTTGCTCAAAAAACAGATAAAATAGTTATTGAAACGACCAAGGGAATACAATGCTGGCAGGAAAAACGACCAATCGATAAAATTGGTTTATATATACCAGGGGGTACAGCACCGTTGTTCTCAACCGTTTTAATGTTAGCAGTGCCTGCACAAATTGTTGGTTGTAAAGACATTGTATTGTGTTCACCACCTAATAAAGAGGGGAAAATTGCGAATGAAATTCTTTATACCGCTAAATTATGTGGGGTCACAAAAATTATAAAAGTAGGAGGCATACAAGCCATAGCTGGATTGACCTTTGGAACAAAAACAATACCTCAAGTATATAAAATTTTTGGCCCTGGAAATCAATTTGTAACCGTTGCAAAACAATTGGCCATCAAATATGGCGTTGCCATTGACATGCCGGCTGGTCCAAGTGAACTCTTGGTTTTCGCCGATGATACCGCCAATGCCGCCTATGTAGCCTCAGATTTGTTAAGTCAAGCTGAACATGGCTCGGATAGTCAAGTTATTTTAGTGTCAACATCTAAAGCTTTGATCAATTCGGTTTCTGAACAGATCGATTTGCAGATCAAAATTTTGCCGCGTCAAACAATTGCTGAAAAAGCGATTTCAAATTCTAAACTCATTTATGTTGAATCTGATGAAGTTGCCCTTGATTTAATTAATGAATATGCCCCAGAGCATTTTATTGTATGTTCAAAAAATGAAGACTATTTCGTCAATGGAATTAGAAATGCAGGCTCCGTGTTTATTGGAAATTATACACCTGAAAGTGCTGGAGACTACGCTTCTGGAACAAATCACACCCTACCAACAAATGGATTTAGCAAAGCCTATTCTGGGGTGAATTTAGATAGCTTTACCAAGAGTATAACCTTTCAAAAAATATCCAAAGAAGGGATTTTAAATATTGGAAATACCATAGAACTTATGGCAGATGCTGAAGGTTTACGAGCACATAAAAATGCGGTATCAATCCGGTTAAATGATTTAAGGTAATGGATATTCAAAAGTTAATACGGCCAAGTGTAAAAGCTTTAAAACCCTATTCCTCTGCGAGGGATGATTTTAAGGATTTTCATAAGGACATGGTCTTTTTAGATGCCAATGAGAATCCATTCAACAATGGTGTTAACCGCTATCCCGATCCACAGCAGAACAAAGTGAAGGCATTGCTTTCTGAAATAAAAGGGGTTTCAACAAAAAACATCCTTCTAGGAAATGGTAGCGATGAAGTTTTGGATTTAATTTTCAGGGCCTTTTGTGAACCCAAACAGGACAATGTCATTATTCTACCACCAACTTATGGTATGTATGAAGTTTTGGCCAATGTCAATGCCGTGGAGACATTTAAAGTTGAACTGACCAGTAATTTTCAACCTAAGGTTGAACAAATTTTGAGCGCCTCAAACCAAAATAGTAAAGTCCTATTTTTGTGTTCGCCAAATAACCCTGCGGGTAACAGTTTTAATCCAAGTGTTGTTGAAATGTTAATTAGGAACTTTCAAGGTCTTGTAGTGATCGATGAAGCCTATATCGATTTTTCTGAACAAAAAAGTTGGTTAAATAGATTGAAAGAATTTCCAAATCTAATTATTACACAAACTTTGTCCAAAGCTTATGGGATGGCTGGAATTCGTTTAGGCATTTGCTATGCTTCTGAAGCTATTATTTCTACCTTAAACAAGATCAAGCCACCCTATAACGTCAACGAACTAACGCAGCAACAGGCTCTGGAACAGTTGAATAAACCAGATGTAGTGAAAGATCAGGTGAGCGCTATATTAGGTGAAAGAATCATGCTGACCGAAGCATTGAAAGCCATCAAATTTATTTCAAAAATTTATCCAACCGACGCGAACTTCGTATTAGTGAAAGTAGATGACGCTAACACAAGGTATAACCAATTAATTGCAAGCGGTATCGTAATAAGGAATAGAACCAATCACCCCTTATGTGAAAACTGTTTAAGATTGACGGTGGGAATTCCTTCAGAAAATAAAAAATTAATAAACGTTTTAAAAGACATAGAATGAGCCAAAAAGTACTTTTTATTGACAGGGACGGAACCATTATCAAGGAGCCTGCAGATGAACAAATAGATGCATTTGATAAATTGGTATTTTATCCAAAAGTGTTTCAGTATTTGGGACGCATCGCCAAAGAGTTGGATTTTGAAATCGTCATGGTGACCAATCAAGATGGTTTGGGCACGGATTCTTATCCAGAAAGTACCTTTTGGCCCGTTCATAATTTTATTATAGAAACCTTTAAAGCTGAAGGGATTGAGTTTAAAGAGCAGGTTATAGATAAAACATTTCCAAAAGATAATGCCCCGACACGCAAACCTAAAACTGGTTTATTGACCAAATACTTTTCTGAGGACTATGATTTGAAAAATTCATTTGTTATAGGAGACCGATTAACCGATATTGAATTGGCAAAAAATTTAGGAGCAAAAGGAATTTTCATCAACGACAATACCAATTTAGGAAACGATGAAATTACGGTGAAAAGAACTGAATTGCATTCATTTATAGCTTTAGAAACCAACGATTGGGAAATCATTTACAACTTTTTAAAAATTGAAGACAGAACGGGTTCTATTACCAGAAACACTAATGAAACTAAAATTAAGATAGACTTAAACCTTGACGGAAATGGAAAGAGCAACATCGATACCGGGATCGCATTTTTTGACCATATGCTGGACCAATTGGCCCGACATGGTCAGTTGGATTTGGACATAAATGTGGAGGGCGATTTAGAAGTTGATGAACATCACACCATTGAAGATACAGCCATTGCTTTAGGAGAAGTCTTTGCAAAAACCTTAGGCAATAAATTAGGAATAGAGCGGTATGGATTCTGTTTGCCCATGGATGATTGTCTTTCGCAAGTCGCCATTGATTTTGGAGGTCGAAATTGGCTGGTTTGGGACGCTGAATTTAAACGGGATATGATTGGAAAAATGCCAACAGAAATGTTTTTACATTTCTTCAAATCGTTCAGTGATGGTGCCAAATGCAATTTAAATATCAAAGCAGAAGGCACTAATGAACACCATAAGATTGAGGCTATTTTCAAAGCATTTGCAAAAGCCATTAAAATGGCAGTAAAACGAGATGTAGAGAAAATGATTTTACCATCCACAAAAGGAATGTTATAATGAAGTTAGTAATTATAGATTATGGAGCGGGAAATATTAAAAGCATTCAATTTGCTTTCAAAAGATTCGGGGTTGAAGCTACGCTTTCAAATAACCCAGAGGATATTTTATCAGCCGATAAAGTGATTTTTCCGGGAGTAGGTGAGGCGAGTAGTGCCATGAGCAAATTGAAAGAAACTAAATTGGACTATTTAATTCCAACCTTAAAACAGCCTGTTTTGGGCATTTGCCTAGGCATGCAATTGATGTGTAGAAATACCGAAGAAGGTAATACCAAGGGCCTCGGAATTTTTGAAACAGACGTCAAACGATTTTCAAATCAAGTAAAAGTTCCACAAATGGGTTGGAACACGATAACAAAATTAAAATCAGATTTGTTTAAGGGGATAATTGATAACACATTTATGTATCTTGTTCACAGCTTTTATGCTGAAAATTGTCCACAAGCTATTGCTACAACTCATTATGATCTAGAATATGCCTCGGCAATTGAAAACAATAATTTTTATGGTGTCCAATTTCATCCTGAAAAAAGTGCCAATGCAGGAGAGCAATTATTAAAAAACTTTATAGAATTGTAATATGAGAATTATACCCGCAATAGATATTATAGATGGTAAATGTGTAAGATTGACTAAAGGGGATTACGCGACTAAAAAAGTGTATAATGAAAATCCATTGGAAGTTGCCAAACAATTTGAGGCTTCAGGTATCGAATATTTACATTTGGTAGATTTAGACGGGGCTAAAGCAAAACATATAGTCAATTATAAAGTACTGGAACAAATTGCTTCAAAAACCTCTTTAAAAATTGATTTTGGAGGTGGTCTAAAAACTAATGAAGATTTGTATATAGCCTTCAATTCAGGCGCAAGACAGATCACTGGTGGTAGTATAGCCATTAAAGACCCAAAAACCTTTGAAGGTTGGATTTCAAAATATGGAAGTCAAAAAATTATTCTTGGAGCTGACAGTAAAGAAGGAAAAATAGCCATTAACGGATGGCTGGAAAAGAGCAAGGAGGATATTATTCCCTTTATTCAAGGCTATCAGAAAAAAAGAATCCAATATGTAATTTGTACCGATATTTCAAAGGACGGTATGTTGGAAGGGCCTTCTTTTGAACTATATAAAACAATCATTCAAGAATGTTCCAGCAATAGTAATAGGCAATCCATCAAGTTGATAGCTTCAGGAGGAGTTTCATCGATTGTCGACCTTAATAAATTGGATGAATTAGGTTGTGAAGCGGTCATTATTGGGAAGGCATTATACGAAGGCCATATTCATTTAAGAGATATAGAACGTCATATTTAAGTATGCTTACAAAACGAATCATACCCTGTTTAGACATAAAAAATGGACGCACTGTTAAAGGTGTTAATTTTGTCAATTTAATTGACGCAGGTGACCCTGTTGCACTGGCCAAACAATATGCAGAAAAAGGAGCAGATGAACTCGTGTTTTTAGATATTTCGGCTACCCTTGAAGATCGTAAAACAACCTTGGACATGGTATTGCACGTTGCAGAACAAGTCAATATTCCATTTACGGTTGGAGGAGGTATTTCGTCTATCGAAGATGTTGATGCGCTCTTAAAATGTGGTGCTGATAAAGTGTCCATCAACTCTTCAGCAATTAAACGACCAGAATTGATTAATGAATTATCCAATAAATTTGGCAGCCAATGCATTGTTGTGGCCATTGATGCCAAACAAATCAATGGTGACTGGAAAGTCCATTTAGCAGGAGGAAGCATTCCAACAGAATTAGATTTGTTTGAATGGGCAAAAGAAGTTGAACAGCGTGGTGCTGGAGAAATACTGTTTACCTCTATGAACCATGATGGGACAAAAGATGGTTTTGCAAATAAAGCACTCGCAAGATTATCCGAAGCATTGAATATTCCAATTATTGCCTCTGGAGGAGCTGGAAACGTACAGCATTTTATAGACACCTTTAAAATTGGAAAGTCCGATGCAGCTTTGGCGGCTAGTGTGTTTCATTTTGGTGAAATCGAAATAAAAGATTTAAAAGAAGAATTAAGAAGCAATAATATAGCGGTTAGATTATGAATCAACGTCTAGCGCATATTGCATTGATTGTAAATGATTATGATGAAGCCATAACGTTTTATACAGAAAAATTAAACTTTGAGATTATTGAAGACACAAAACTGACTGATGATAAACGCTGGGTTTTGATTAAACCAAAAGGAAAAGAAAATTTTAAGTTATTACTAGCAAAAGCTGCCAATAAGGAGCAAAAATCAAGAGTTGGAAATCAAACTGGAGGTCGTGTTTTTTTATTTTTAAATACAGATAATTTTGACCGAGATTATAAAAATTTAATAGAGAAAAATGTTACAATAATTAGAGAACCTAAAGAAGAGCCTTATGGAAAAGTCTTGGTA
>JBBKXS010000231.1:0-3108 GCA_037969605.1 Flavobacteriaceae bacterium | reverse complement strand
ATCACAAAGGATACGATGAAAGTGAATATCCTTTAGGCCTTTTTACAAAAGACTATTATAAAGCAGAAGCAGATTTCGCAAAGTCCTTGCTGGATGAATTATCTAAAATAACTGCAGCTGATTTAAGCGAATCCGATAAAATTTCAGTAGAACTTTTAGGGTTTGTTTTGCAAGATCAAATCGATTATTTCACCTTTGAGCAATATCTAAATCCATTGCTTTCGGACTCCGGTTTTCATAGTAGTTTAACCTATATGGTACGACCGTTATCAAATTACAAACAAGTTAAAAGGTATTTAGATAAATTGAATGCAATCCCCGAATTTGTAAATCAGAATTTTGTGAATTTACGTGAAGGATTAGCCAAAGGAGTATCGCAACCTAGAGTAATTTTCAATGGTTATGAATCGACTTATAATGATAACATTGTGGAGAATTATAAGGATAGTTATTATTATTCACCCTTTAAATCCTTACCGGAAGATTTAACTTCTACTCAAAAAGATTCCATATTATCAGTGGCAAAAGTAACTATTGAAAATAATGTTACGCCTCAATTTAAACGTATTAAAGAATTTTTTGAAACCGAATATTTTCCAAAAACCAGAACATCTTTAGGCGTTTCTGAAACTCCAAATGGAGGCGATTTTTATCAGAACCGCATTAATTTTTATACTACAAGTACGCAATATACGGCCGATGACATTCATCAAATTGGATTAAATGAAGTCGCGCGAATAAAAGCACAAATGGAAACAATAATTAAGGATTTGAAATTTAAGGGAAGCTTCGCTGACTTTTTCAAATTCTTACGTACCGATGAACAATTCTATGCTAAAACTCCGAGTCAACTATTAATGATTGCGCGAGACATGGCAAAACGGGCAGACGAACAATTGCCGAGATTTTTTAAAACCTTACCGCGTAAACCTTATGGCGTAGCAGCTGTACCGGACGCAATTGCGCCAAAATATACGAGTGGAAGATATGTTGGTACATCAGCCAATAGTACAGATCCAGGATATTACTGGGTAAATACCTACGACTTACCTAGTAGAACATTATATACTTTGCCTTCATTGACGGTTCACGAAGCCGTTCCCGGGCATCATTTGCAAGGCAGTCTAAATAACGAATTGGGAGACAGCATTCCACAATTTAGAAAGGATTTATACCTTTCGGCCTATGGTGAAGGTTGGGGTTTATATTGTGAATTTCTAGCCGAAGAAATGGGGATGTATACAACACCTTATGAGCATTTCGGAAAATTAACCTACGAAATGTGGCGCGCTTGTCGTTTAGTAGTCGATACAGGAATTCACGCTAAAGGTTGGACAAGAGAGCAAGTTGTAAATTATATGGCTTCAAATACGGCCCTGTCTCTTCACGAAGTTAATACAGAAACAGATCGATACATTTCCTGGCCGGGACAAGCGCTCTCCTATAAAATTGGAGAATTAAAAATTAGAGAACTTCGCAAAAAAGCAAAAGCTGAACTGGGTTCGAAGTTTGATATTCGCGAATTCCATGAGGTCATTTTAGGACAAGGTACGGTGACCCTTTCAATTCTTGAACAAAGGATTAACAGCTATATCGAGAAGGCAAAAAATGAGTAGAAATCTTTTTAAATGTATCGATGCCCACACTTGTGGAAATCCTGTACGTCTAATCGTTGAAGGAGGACCGGACCTTAAAGGTTCTAATATAAATGAAAAGCGTCAACATTTTTTAAAAGAATATGACTGGATTCGAAAAGGTTTAATGTTCGAACCTCGTGGACATGATATGATGAGTGGAAGTATTTTATATCCAGCTCACGATCCTAAAAATGATTTTGCCATCTTATTTATTGAAACATCAGGATGTTTACCCATGTGTGGACATGGCACTATTGGAACCATAACCATTGCTGTTGAAGAAGGATTAGTAAATCCGAAGATTCCCGGAAAAATAAAAATGGAAACACCTGCGGGTTTAATAGATATAGAATATCAAAAAACAGGAAATAAGGTCGATTGGGTAAAATTAATCAATGTAAAAAGTTATCTCGCCGCCGAAGGATTAACCGTCGATTGCCCGGAATTGGGTGAGATCGTGTTCGATGTCGCTTACGGAGGTAATTTTTATGCCATTGTCGATCCTCAACAAAATTTTTCTGGTTTACAGGATTTTACGGCGAGTAAAATTATTCAATATTCACAAGTAGTAAGAAATAGAATCAATACCAAATATCCAAACAGATTTATTCATCCGGAAAATGAAACCATTAGAGATGTTTCTCATATGTTATGGACGGGCAATCCAATCGATCCATCATCTTCGGGTAGAAATGCTGTGTTCTATGGGGATAAGGCTATAGATCGCTCACCATGTGGAACAGGAAAATCTGCTCGAATGGCGCAACTATATGCAAAAGGGAAACTTAAAAAAGGGGAAGAATATATTCATGAAAGCTTTATTGGTTCAAAATTTATAGGTAAAATTGAGGAAGAATGCATATTAAATGGAAAACCTGCAATAATACCGAGCATCAAGGGCTGGGCAAAAATTTATGGGTACAATGACATTATTATTGACGACGATGATCCTTATGCGTATGGATTTCAAGTAATTTAGATTATGAACCGAAAAATAGCACATATTGCCTTGGTAGTAAAAGAGTATGACGAAGCCATTGAATTCTATGTAAATAAATTAAATTTCGAACTGCTTGAAGATACACAACAAGATGAAAATAAACGCTGGGTTTTAGTTGCACCTAAAGGGAATTCAGTTTCATTATTACTGGCTAAAGCCGACAATGAATTGCAAAGGAATAGCATAGGAAATCAATCCGGAGGACGAGTCTTTTTGTTTTTACATACCGATGATTTTAATAGAGACTTTCAGAACTTAAATGCACATAAAATTAAAATCATTAGAGAACCGAAAGTTGAACCCTATGGGACAGTTGCAGTATTTGAAGATTTGTATGGAAATTTGTGGGATTTAATTGAACCTAAAATCAATAATTAGTTGAAAAATTGTGTTGTTATTGGAGGCGGAATCATAGGATTATGTTCGGCATATTATCTTCAAAAAGAAGGTCATCAAGTTACAGTTGTAGAT
>JBBKXS010000230.1:0-11197 GCA_037969605.1 Flavobacteriaceae bacterium | reverse complement strand
ATTGAGGGCAATCTCTACGCAAATCAAAAAAAATCCAGCATTTTTATGCTAGATTTTCCAATTTGTAGCGAGAGGGGGGCACGATCCCCCGACCTCCGGGTTATGAATCCGACGCTCTAACCAGCTGAGCTACCTCGCCATAATTTAAGGCTGCAAATATAAAAACAAAAAGTTTTGGCTACAAACATTTAAGGCCATTAATTATTTTTTGAAAAATTAGTTTCATTCTGTAATAATTAATGTATATATTGAGCGTAATAATTTATGTTACTTATGGAAGAAAAAATTAAGTTTGAAATGGAGTTCCCTATTCATGCGTCTCCTCAACTTTTATTTCAATACATTTCAACGCCTTCTGGACTTTCAGAATGGTTTGCAGATAACGTAAATTCAAGGGGTGAAGTCTTTACCTTTATATGGAACGATACCGAAGAACAAGCGAGATTGCTAAGTAAAAAAACCGGTGAACGGATTAAGTTTAGATGGTTAGATGACGAAGAGGACGATGTTACTTACTTCTTCGAAATTAGAATTCAAGTTGATGAAATCACAAAGGATGTGTCGTTAATTGTAACCGATTTTATTGATGAAGATGAAATCGAGGAAGCTAAAATGTTATGGGATAACCAAATCTCCAGTTTAAAACAAGTTTTAGGTTCAGCTTAAACAGAGGAAAAATAAGTTATATATTTGTCCCGATTTTTTAATCGGGACTTTTTTATGGTCAATTTAAACGGAAATATAATTGAAAATTACACAAATACGCTTTCCCTGGAAAACAGGGGTTATAAGTTTGGCGATGCCCTTTTTGAGACACTTAAAGTAGTTGACGATAAAATTCTATTTTGGGAAGATCATTACTTTAGGCTGATGGCCTCCATGCGTATTTTGCGAATGGAAATCCCCATGACCTTTACCATGGAATTTTTGGAGGATGAAATCACGAAAACCATTGAAGCCAATCATTTAAAGTCATCGTCAGTTAGGGTTAGGCTCAATATTGATAGAGGAGAAGGAGGAAAGTACCAACCCGCAAAGCAATCGATCAATTACAATATTATAGTAGAAACGATTAAAGATGATATTTATACTATTACTAATAAGTCAGATTATACGGTCGATCTCTATAAAGACTATTTTGTAGCTCCGGGCCTGCTTTCAACTTTAAAAACAAACAATAAAATCATTAATGTTTTAGGCAGCATTTATGCAGAAGAAAATGAATTGGATAACTGCTTATTGCTCAATACCAATAAAAATGTAGTTGAAGCCCTAAACGGAAATTTATTTTTGGTAAATGGCACAACCATAAAAACACCGCCTCTAGGGGATGGCTGCTTAAAGGGGATTATGCGAAAGCAAATTATAGAAATTGTTAAAAACGATGAATCTTATGAAATTTTGGAAGTCTCAATTTCTCCATTTGAACTTCAAAAATCTGATGAATTGTTTATTACCAATGTGATACAAGGTATCCAACCTATTACAACTTACAGAAAAAAAACTTATAGGAATATAGTTTCCAAAGATTTAACGGAAAAGCTAAATGCTAAACTACAATAACCTTAGTTGAAACTTGGATTTTCAGGAGCATTGGACCAAATGGAATAGTCGCCACCCAACTCTAACATTTTTTCTTTCCAAAAGGTATCTTCAGACTTGCTTATCAAGTCGCTTTTATAAACATTTTCTGTAACGATCCAAGAGTTGGATTGTAATTCTTTTTCAAGCTGATTGGGTTCCCAACCGGAATATCCGAGAAAGAACCGTATTTCGGATTCGGTAATTTTACCACTGTTGATGAGATTTATAGCACTATCAAAATCACCACCCCAATAAATACCAAGAGAAATTTCGATGCTTTCGGGAATTAAATCAGGAATTATATGGATAAAATAGAGGTTGTCCTGTTCAACTGGACCACCATTATAAACTTTAAATTTGGCCTCGGTTACAGGCACTAAATCATTCAAGGTATATTCCAAGGGCTTATTTAGTATAAAACCGATGGAACCTTCATCATTGAAATCTGCCAATAAAATTACAGATCTGTTAAAGGAAGTATCACCAATAATTGAAGGTTCGGCAATAAGCAAATGTCCTTTTCTGGGCTTTAAAGTGATCATAGCTATAATGATTTTAAAATAAATCTAATATATATTTTTTTAAAAACCAACATTTTCAATAAATAAAAAGCCCACAATACTGTGAGCTTTTCCATTATAAAATTTTAATTATACTAGTTAACGGCGTTGCTCAAATCTATTCCTGCTTTAAACTTTACAACGTTTTTAGCTTTGATTTTTATGACACTACCAGTTCGTGGGTCTCTTCCTTCTCTTGCGGCTCTTCTAGAAACCGACCAAGAACCAAAACCTACCAAAGAAACGCGTTTTCCTTTTTGTAATGCGCCTTGAATATCAGTAACTAATGAATCCAATGCTTTCTTAGCTGCTGCTTTAGTAATTCCAGCACTTTCTGCCATACCATTGACTAAATCTGATTTGTTCATAAAATAAAATTTAAATGATTAATAAATAGTTAGTTTCTTTTTTGTTAAATCGTATCCAAATTAACACGGATAATCCGTTCACACAAGCAATAATGCCGTAAACACTGATTTTTGTTGATAACTTTGAGCATTTGTTGATAAGGAGATGCACTTCATCGAATATTAAATAAGTGCAGTAAATATGGGGGTTCACATCATTTTTGCTTCCTCAAAAAAATGAAATCCGTTTAAAAGTGATTTGTTATCCATTTTTCGTTTTCCTGGAAGTTGAATTTCATTAATCAAAATAAACCCTCCTTTAACCGCTACTTTAAGATGGTTTTTATCTGTTAAAACTGTTCCTAAGTCAAAAGTATGCGGATTGATTTCTTTGTCAACGCCAAATAGTTTAATAGGCAATACGTCCTCTCCGTTCTCTAGATAGCACCAAGCCGTGGGAAATGGGTTAAGACCTCTAATTTTATTGTATATAGAGTCCATTGACGCTTGCCAATCTATTTTACAATTGTCTTTATGGAGTTTATATGCGGTTTTTAAATCCTCATTTTTGGATTGTATGCTGGTTGAAACAGAATCATTTTCAATAAGTTTTACAGTCTTTAAAACCAAATCACTACCCAATACCATTAATTTGTCATGTAGACTTCCCACTGTTTCATCGAGTTTAATATCAATTTCTGTTTGAAGGATAATCGCTCCTGTATCAATTTTTTCATCGATAAAAAACGTAGTGGCTCCAGTTTTGGTCTCCCCATTTATGATGGCCCAATGTATTGGAGCTGCTCCTCTGTAATTGGGCAATAATGAAGCATGAAGATTAAAGGTTCCGTATTTTGGCATGCTCCAAACCACTTCTGGTAACATTCTAAAGGCAACCACAATCTGTAAATTGGCTTGAAGCGATCTTAATTCTTCAATAAATTTAGGGTCTTTTAAATTTGTAGGCTGTAAAATGTTAAGGTCCTTCGATAAAGCGTATTGCTTCACTGCTGACTCATGTAATTTTTGTCCCCGACCCGCTGGCTTATCTGGTGCTGTGATGACCCCAACAATATCATATCCATGTTGCACCAGAGCTTGTAAAGTTGCCACTGCAAAATCTGGAGTTCCCATAAATACAATTCTTAATGTTTCGCTCATGTGTACTTTATTTTATAAGTGTTGGCGTTGGTAATTTCTAAGACGTCATGTTCGATTAAAGTTTTTAAAATTTCTAAAATGACAGTCTCCTTATAGTTTAGTTGTGCTACTAATTTACGCGATGACATCGGTTGTTTTTCCAAAGCTAAAATAATACTGTTTTGTACAACTTTTAAATTAAACTCTTGGTTTGGCATTTTTGATAAACATACTGAACATATTCCACAATTTACAAGCTGCTCTTCTCCGAAATAGTTTAAAAGCTGGATGTTTTTACAAATTGTATCGTTGGAGACATAATCTAGGACTGCCTGTATCTGTTGTGTTTTAAGTTGGAATTGTTGCTCCACAACTTTCCCAATTCTATTAATAGTTTTATCATCTTCACGAGGTAGTAAAAAGGTAATTTCGGAATCGGTATCTGAAAAATGAAACTCAACAATGCCATCTTTATTCAATTGATTTAATGCAGCAATCACATCTTCTTCTGTTACTGATGCCTTATTGGCAATAGTGCTCAAATCGATTTTTAGAAGATGTTCAAAAATACCACCATAAGTTCGTAGAATCGATTTAATGAGGATTTCTAAACCAGGATGTCGCTCAATATAACTGAACAATACCTCATTGCTCACAATAAATTGCAATTGTGTTTGATACTTAAATTGCTGGGACAATTTTAAAATGCTTGTCCTGTCCAAAATTTGCAAGGTATTGTAGGCTAAATTGGAATTAAAATTATAAGTGCTGCAAAAAACGTTAAAATTAAATTGGTAGGTGGTGAGTTCTCCTTCACCGTATGAAATTTGAAAATAATTGCTTAGTTTTCGATATACCGTTTTAATAAAATCCAGGGATGGCAAGGTGTTTAAAAATTGGCTTTTTAAACTCCCTGAATCGGCTTCATTTTTAAGAATCACAGCATAAGCTTTTTCATTATTTCTGCCCGCTCTTCCAGACTCTTGATAATAGCTTTCAATGCTTTCGGGTAGATTGATGTGAATAATGGTTTTGACATCGGGTTTGTCAATCCCCATTCCAAAAGCTGTTGTGGCAACCATAATTTGTTTCTGGTCATTTAGCCATAACTGTAAGCGTTCCTGTTTTTCTTTCGAATGAATACCGCCATGAAAAAACGTACTTGAAAACCCTTTATTTTCTAGATATGCACTCATTTCAACCGATGCTTTTCTGTTTCTCACATAAATGATAGAGGAGCCTTGATGTTTATTTAGAATCTGTTCAACCTTATAATTTTTATCTTCCGCTTGCAATACCTGATAAGCAATATTGGGTCTGTTGAAGGATGCTTTAAACACTTTTGGGGCTATAAAATCCAGTTCTAATAAAATATCGTCAACAACCTCAGTTTTGGCCGTTGCCGTAAGCGCTATACAATTGACATGGGGATGCAGTTGCCTTAAAATGACAATGTTTTTATAGGCTGGTCTAAAATCGTTACCCCATTGCGAAATACAATGTGCTTCATCCACAGCGATTAAATTCACTTGCATTTGTTCTATACGTTGTTGTACCAAATCTTGTTGCAAACGCTCTGGAGACAAGTACAAAAATTTATAGTTTCCGTAAATACAATTATCCAAAAGGGTGTCCAATTCTGTATAACTAATACCACTGGTTATGGCCATGGACTTAATGCCTTTTTGGTTCAAGTTGTTCACCTGGTCTTTCATCAAAGCAACCAATGGGGAAATCACAATACAAATCCCTTCCCTTATTAATGCCGGAATTTGAAAGCAGACTGATTTTCCTCCACCCGTTGGCAATAAAGCAAAGGTGTCTTCATTGTTTAAAACAGCATTAATGACGTCTTCCTGTAATGGTTTGAAGGAGCTGTGGTTCCAATAACGTTCCAATAAGTCCAGGGGGTGTGACATCTTTATAAATTTAGAACTTCCAAAATAAAATCGGTGCGGGTTTCAACACTTCCAAAGGGTACATCAATCAGTTGGTAACCAAAACGTTTATAAGATTGTAATAAAAACTCATGGATATCAATAGCCTGTTCAAAATTTTCATAACGCTCGTTATCACTTTTATAGATATCCTGCCAAGGTGCCAAAACAAATACATGGTCATATACATTGGTTTTACAGGTCTCATTAAAAATATCGGGATAGTCGGTTTTTACATAATCCATATAAGCCAAAACATCAGGTAATCCTCTGTCTAAAAACATATGACTGGCTTGACTATTTTTTGCCTCATTAAATTGATTCAATCTACCGTTTAAAATCAATTTACTAAATAATAATGGGTCGGTAAAAAATAATTGCTCAATACCATTTTGCCTTGCTTCCAAGGTAACTTGACGGGAGATTTCATCACAACAAGCATGATTACGATCTTTCAATTCATTAATGATGGAAGATTTTCCAGTGCCCGGACCTCCAGTGATAACAATTTTTTTAGCGTTCAAATTGGCAAGATTTTAGCGGTAAAATTCGGAATTAAATTCTTTAATAAAAAATGTAAAGTAAAATGTATCTTTGCACCTGAAAAAATAGCTTATGAGTTTACAACAAAATCCTGATGAGTTCTATAAAAAGTTAAAAGAACAATTATACGAAACCTCAAGTTGGCCTTCGGAATACCTTTATAAATTTATTGTTCCAACGAGTGTTGAAAAAATCAGAATTATTGAAGATCTATTTAACAACCTCGGTGCGGTCATTACCAGTACAGAATCTAAAAACAAAACCTATACCAGCGTTTCCATCAATGTTCAAATGGAGGATCCCGATGCCGTTATTTTAAAATATAAAGAGGTTGCAGAACAGGTTGAAGGCGTAATTTCTTTATAAAATTACAGCACACTAACTATTTTTTTGTATTTTGCACACATGCAGAATACCTTCATGCATCAATTATAAATACTACACAAAGTTACATGTTAATAGACGATTTAGAATACAATACAGAGCGAGAACATTTAATTATTCCTGAATATGGCAGACATATGCAGAAGATGATCAATTACGCAAAAGAGAAGCCAACAAAAGAAGAACGCGATAAAATCTCAAAAGCCATTATTTCTGTGATGGGTAATCTCCAGCCACATTTACGGGATGTACCCGATTTTCAGCATAAGCTTTGGGATCAGTTGTTCATCATGTCTGATTTTGAATTGGACGCCGATTCTCCTTATCCAAAACCTTCTCGTGAAGAACTACAATCTCGCCCAGAGCCTTTAAAATATCCACAAAACTTTCCCAAATACCGGTTTTATGGCAATAATATTAAAACCATGATCGACGTGGCCAACACTTGGGAAGACGGGGATTTAAAAGAAGCCCTGATTTTTACCATTGCTAACCACATGAAAAAGTGTTTCTTAAACTGGAACAAGGATACCGTGGAGGATGACGTAATTTTTAAGCATTTACGTGAACTTTCCGGAGGAAAAATAGATCTAAAAGGAAATGAAGAAGATTTAACAGACGCTACTAGTTTAATGCGCACCAAGAAAAAATTCACTTCTGGTAGCAACACCGCTAAAAAAGCCTACCATAAAAAGGGCAGTAACACCAACCGAAACCGAAAACGCTACTAAATCACTTCATGGCTACATTTATTATTGAAGGAGGTCACAAGCTCAAAGGTAAGATACAACCTCAAGGAGCGAAAAACGAAGCTTTACAGATTTTATGTGCCGTTTTATTGACCCCAGAAGAAGTCACCATTAATAACATTCCTGATATTGTTGATGTCAATAAACTCATTGCATTACTCGGAAAATTAGGCGTTAAAATCCAAAACATAGGTAAAGGTTCTTACACCTTTAAGGCTGATGATGTCAATTTGAAATACCTAGAGTCACCTGAATTTAAAGTAGATGGAAGAGGATTACGCGGTTCCATCATGATCGTTGGTCCACTTTTGGCACGCTTTGGAAGAGGTTATATCCCAAAACCTGGAGGTGATAAAATTGGACGACGACGACTGGATACCCATTTTGAAGGTCTTATAAAATTAGGCGCCAAATTTAGATATAGCAAAGAGGAACAGTTTTATGGTGTAGAGGCCAAGAAACTTAAGGGTACTTATATGCTTCTTGAAGAAGCCTCGGTTACTGGAACTGCAAATATTGTGATGGCAGCGGTTTTGGCAGTTGGCACAACCACTATTTACAATGCCGCTTGCGAACCCTATTTACAGCAGTTGTGCAAGATGCTGAATAGAATGGGAGCAAAAATCTCCGGTGTTGGCTCTAATATGTTGGTTATTGAAGGGGTTAAAACTCTTGGAGGCACCTCGCATACCATGTTGCCCGATATGGTTGAAATTGGGAGCTGGATTGGTCTTGCGGCCATGACCAAAAGCGAACTCACTATCACCAATGTGAGTTGGGACGATTTGGGTATTATCCCAACCATTTTTAGAAAATTGGGCATTACGGTGGAACGTCAGGGTGATAATATTCATATTCCAGCACATACCAATGGATACGAAATACAAAGTTTTATAGATGGTTCTATATTGACTATTGCCGATGCGCCTTGGCCTGGGTTTACGCCCGATTTACTGAGCGTTATTTTGGTCGTTGCCACACAAGCCAGAGGCAGTGTGTTGATCCATCAAAAAATGTTTGAAAGCCGATTGTTCTTTGTGGATAAATTGATCGATATGGGTGCCAAAATTATTTTGTGCGACCCACATCGTGCCACGGTAATTGGTCTTGATTATAAATCGACTTTAAAAGCGACAACAATGTCCACTCCAGATATTAGGGCAGGTATCTCTTTACTGATTGCGGCTCTATCGGCTAAAGGCACTTCTACCATTCACAACATTGAACAGATAGATAGAGGTTACGAACATATAGATGAACGTTTACGGGCTATTGGTGCCAAGATTCAGCGCGTTTAAATTTTTTTTGGATTAGTGTTCTAAAAATCTAAAAATCTAATACTCTAAAAATCTATTACTCACTCCTTTTTTAAATCTGAAAGTAAAACATCCCTAAAATATTGTCGCCCAACCCAAATGTTGTGACTTTCATTCCAAGTACTTTCGTGAAATAGATCAGATAGACCCGAAGCTGTGGCTCCCCAAGTTCCTGCACAAACCAGAAAAGCAGCATCAAAAATATTTTGGTCCTTTAAATTGGTAGCGTATTCTTCATACAACCTTACGGAAGGCATATTAAGTTGCTTGGCAACGTTTTGCATAATTAAAGACGAGTTGAGATGATCGGAATGGTCTTCAGGATTAATTGTGGAATTAGTATCAGCTATGTTAAAAGCAATTTCACCTATTGCATTGGATTCCAAGGTCACAAGGTCACCAATGGTTTTTATTAAATCATTTAATGACTGATACTTGGTGCTATTATCTATAGCTGAAATGGAAGTTTTCGAACCTTCATAGAATTTTTTTAAGCTCACATTATCATGGATAGGATAACCAACGCCGGTATAATTACCATCTGGTAACCTTAAAAAATAGGCAACCGCATTGGCATAGCTGTAACGTAAAACAAGATGACCATTAATAAAGACCTGGGTTTCGCTCATTTCAACCCCTTGTTTTAAATCATATTTGATGGCATTGCATAAAAACCGAATGGCCCTCAAACTGCCTTCTTCTCGTGCCAAATAATAGCTTGTATTGCCCGTACCACTTCCTGCATCTCCTGCCGTGATATGTAAAAATATCACTTTGCTTTCAGGTTTTTGTAAATCGTAATAGGCATTGGGATTCATAAATAATTGCCAATCATCGGGATGCGCAGATACATAAACTTGGGTGTTTTGTGCCGAACTAGAAGCTATGCTTGCTAATGAAAACCATATAAAAAATACAGTGTTGGTTATAAATTTGAAAGTTTTAATCATGGTTGAAAATTTTATTAAATCTAAAAATACGGATTTTATTGATTGTTCCTATTAAGTTGCCTGTTGAAGTCATCTGCATCATAGGTGCCAATTGAGGTTTGAATGGCATAAATATATACTTTTCAATAAATCACGGATTGTTGGTGGAAAACACCAACAAAGGCTTAACTTCCTTTTAAATGGACCCATGTAGCAACGCACTATTGGGCTTGTCCATTTTTCCAAATGGTATTAATGTTTCTTAAATTTTCAAGATCTTCAATGGGATTGCCATTCAGAAGTACCATATTAGCTTTGCTTCCCACTTGAAGGAAACCAACAGGAATTCCCCAAGCTTTTGAAGGATTTCCGGTGGCTGTTTTCAGGACCTCTAAATTGTTTAGGCCCGATTGACTATACAATTGGAGTTCATTGATTAGGTCATCTCCCCAATTTAAATCGAAATTGCCATTATCGGTTCCTGCCAAAATGGGAATACCCGCATCATGGACCTGTTGAATACACTCCCTTATTTTATCCATAGGCAGAAAATTTTCATTGGCCCAATCGGCCATAGGGCCACCTTCTTTTTCAGTCAGTTCAATGGCTTTTTGGTTAACTAGTGCGGTCGGTACCACAAACGCACCACTGTTTTTAATGATATGGAGTTTTTCTTGGGTAAGTTCCGAATTAATGGCTGAGTACCACATATGGGCAAATCCATCGACATTGAGTTTGGCGATCTGGACGAGTTCGTCCAAGGATCCAATATGTGCAACTACTTGCTTTCCTTTGGAATGTGAATAATCGATGATCTTTTTTATGGAATCATAAGACAGTGAAGGTGGACCTGATGCCTGCCCAAACCAGGCACTGGATTCTTTTATAATTTTGATATAATCAGCACCCTCTGCAATTCGATTATCAACAAATTGTTTAACAGAAACCGAATCATTTATGGTTTCAATTTGTGGAGTAATTTGGGTGGGGTGACCGCCTGGAACAGTTGCCGCAATGCCAGATGAATAATAAAACGGATTTCCATTTTTTAGTCCTTCAATCTTCATCAGGCTATCTCTCGAACGATTGCTAGCATGCATTCCCATATTGGCCAATATTCCAGCCTTAAACCCTTCATTAAGTTGTTTTAAATCCCAAATATGTACATGGCTGTTCACCAGCCCAGGAATTAGGTACTTGCCCGAAGCGTTTATGATGGAATCGGAAAGTAGTTCAGTAGAACTGATAGCTGCAATGGTATCGGCATTGATGCCAATATTGACGATTCCCAGATCGTTCTCGCCATTAAATAAGCTAACATTTTGGATGACTTTGTCGTAGGTTTGAGGTTCTGAACATGCGGATAGGAAAGCCAACATACAGATCTTAAAAATGAGTTTCATAATACTTGTTTTAATAATTATTTTGAGATTGATACCAATTAATTCCCTTTATTATTAATTGGTGGAGGACCCTCTGGAATCATGGCTTCATACACTTCGTCGCCTTTACGTTCTTTATATTCGGCCTTCACTTTAGCTATTAAATCGGGCTTTTCAAACAGGTCAGCCATGGTCATCGCCATAGCCTTTGCGGCATAGACCATGCCTTTATGGCCAATACTCATGCCACCACAGGCCACAACGGCCCAAGAGTGCCAAGGCGTATCTTTTGGAGCGGTAGTGACATATAAATTAATATTGGGCAC
>JBBKXS010000229.1:0-7068 GCA_037969605.1 Flavobacteriaceae bacterium | reverse complement strand
TTTTGGAAGAAAATCTGGAAAAGGCTATTATGATTATGACAAAAACGGTTCAATGGTCATTCCGAGCGAAGCGAAGGAATCTCATGATAAAGAAGTAGCACAACAAGTATTCGATAGAGTCCTTGTTATGCTCATCAACGAAGCAGCCGATGCTCTATTTTTAAACATTGCTTCGGCAAAAGATATTGATAATGCCATGACCAAAGGGGTTAATTATCCAAAAGGACTTTTGGCTTGGGCGGACGAAAAAGGAATTGATTGGTGTGTGAAAAAAATGGATGCATTGTATTCCGAATATCATGAAGATAGATATCGTTGTTCCGTTTTATTACGCAAAATGAATAGAGAAAACAAAACATTTTTTTAATGAAAGGAGAAACCATTCCATATAAAATGTTAAGTCAAGACGCGTATAGTCAATCGCTTGGAATTGAAATTTTGGAATGTGAGGTTGGACGATGTAAAGTAGCAATGACGGTGCGTAAAGATATGTTGAATAGCATGTTTAAGGCGCATGGAGCCATTAGTTATGCCTTGGCGGATACTGCTTTCGGATTTGCAGCCAATACACATGGAAAATATGCCGTGTCGATAGAAACGAGCATTAATCATATCGAAGCCTTAAATGAAGGTGATTATTTGGTGGCAGAATCGGTAATAGAAAAAGTAAATAACAAATTAGGTTTTAATATAATTGAAGTTAAACGTGGGAATGAGTTGGTTGCTTTGTTTAAAGGCGTGGTCTATCGAACAAATAAAAATTGGGAAGAAGGTTAACTATTTTGGATGGCATATTTCTTAAATTACAAAATCAACATTAAAAAAATAAAACAGCATAATTATGAAATGGAAGGGTCGAAGACAAAGTGGTAATCTAGAGGATCGTCGCGGAATGAGTTCACGTGGAAAATTGATTGCCGGAGGGGGTGTTATCGGAATTATTATAGTACTTATACAGCTTTTTGGAGGCGAAACTGCTAAAAATTTAGCACCAGTGTTGGAACAGCTCAACCAAGGACAACAATCAGAACAAGTCCAAGAAAGAGAACTAACACCTCAAGAAAAAGAAATAGGCGAATTTGCTGCTACGATTTTGGCCGATACCGAAGATGTTTGGAATCAAATTTTTGCTGAGAATAATTTAGGTGATTATCGAGAACCAAATATGGTTCTATTTACAAACGCTGTACAAACAGCTTGCGGTGGAGCAAGCTCTGCTTCGGGACCATTTTACTGTCCCGGTGACCAAAAAGTATATATGGATTTATCATTTTTTGAAGAATTAAAGAGCCGATTTGGCGCAAAAGGCGGAGATTTTGCGATTGCTTATGTTACTGCTCACGAAATAGGTCACCACGTCCAAACACTGTTAGGTACTTCTAATAAAATAAGACAACTGCAGCAAAATAGCAGTGAAAAAAAAGCTAATCAACTTTCGGTTGCCTTAGAACTTCAGGCTGATTTTTATGCTGGACTTTGGGCATATTACAATAAAGATTATATGGAAGAAGGTGATATTGAAGAAGCATTAAGTGCCGCAAATGCTGTTGGCGATGATGCCATTCAAAAGCGAACTCAAGGATATGTGGTTCCTGATTCATTCACTCACGGAACATCAGAGCAACGCATTCAATGGTTTATGAAAGGTTATAAATCGGGAGATATTAGGCAACACGACACATTTTCAACATTATAGCTATGAATTAAAAATTAAAATGGAATCATATATAATAGATGGGGTTCGAACTCCAATAGGAAGTTATCAAGGAGCATTATCAACAGTTAGAACTGATGATTTAGCAGCTTTGGTCATTGCCGAAATCGTAAAACGAAATCCAAACATACCTAAAAATGCTTATGATGATGTGATTTTAGGATGTGCAAATCAAGCAGGTGAAGATAACAGAAATGTAGCTCGAATGGCCTTACTTTTGGCTGGATTACCTTATACAGTTCCTGGAGAAACCGTCAACCGTTTATGTAGTTCAGGATTATCGGCTATTATTCATGCCAACAGAGCTATTAAAGCAGGTGATGGTGATGTGTTTATTGCAGGAGGCGTCGAGAATATGACACGGGGACCTTATGTTATTGCAAAACCATCCAGCGCTTTTGGTACGGATTCTGAACTATACGATTCCAGTTTTGGGTGGCGTTTCATCAATCCTAAAATGGAAGCGCTTTATGGAACAGATGGCATGGGAAATACCGCTGAAAATCTAGTCGATAAATATAAAATTTCAAGAGAAGATCAAGATCAATTTGCGTATTGGAGCCAGATGAAAGCTTCAAAGGCACAATCTAATGGGAGATTGGCAAAAGAAATTGTAATGGTTGAAATTCCGCAACGTAAGAAAGACCCAATCCAATTTTCAAAAGATGAATTTATAAAACCAAATACAACTTTAGAAGTGTTGGGAAAACTGCGTCCAGCATTTAAAAAAGAAGGAGGTAGTGTAACCGCTGGCAATTCCTCAGGATTAAATGATGGTGCTGCAGCAACCATAATTGCTTCGGAAGAGGCTATAAAAAAATACAACCTTAATCCATTGGCCAGAATTGTAAGTTCGGCTGTGGTAGGTGTAGAACCCCGAATCATGGGGATCGGTCCCGTTGAAGCGTCCAACAAAGCCTTAAAAAAAGCAGGATTGACCATGAATGATATGGATATTATTGAACTTAATGAAGCTTTTGCGGCACAGGCTTTGGCCTGTACTAGAGCTTGGGGAATTGCGGATAATGATCCAAGACTGAACCCAAATGGTGGTGCTATTGCCATTGGTCATCCGTTGGGAGTCACTGGAGCACGAATTGCGTATTCGGCCGCTTTAGAGTTAAAAGAGCAAAATAAAAGATATGCGCTCATTACCATGTGTATTGGTGTTGGACAAGGGTATGCTTGTGTAATTGAAAAAGTGTAATTATGAACAAAATAAAACATTACGTTCAAGGGAGTTGGACAGAAGGTAAAGAAGAAGGAACACTTATTTACGATGCTATAACAGGTGAAGCTTTTACTAGTGTCGCAATAGTAGGTTTGGATATCCCTGAAATCCTACACTATGGAAGAACCAAAGGCGGTGAAGTCTTACGTAAAATGACCTTTCAGGAACGAGGGAATATGCTTAAGAAATTGGCTCTCTATCTTACTAAAAAGAAAGAATCGTTTTATGAATTAAGTTATCGCACTGGTGCCACACGAGTGGATAGTTGGATCGATATTGAGGGAGGTTTTGGAAATTTGTTCGCCAATGCATCGTTAAGAAAGTTATTTCCAAATCAGTCTTATCATGTTGAAGGTGATCCAATTGATTTGTCTCGAGGCGGACGTTTTATGGCGCATCATATTATGGTGCCTAAAAAAGGAGTCGCTGTTCATATTAACGCTTTCAATTTTCCAGTTTGGGGCATGCTTGAAAAATGTGCCGTCAATTGGATGGCAGGTGTGCCAGCAGTAGTATTGCCTGCACCTTCATCATCCTATCTTGCCGAAGCAGTTGCCAAAGAGATTATTGCTTCAGGAATATTACCAGAAGGGGCTTTGCAAATTATTAATGGGACAATAAAATCGATATTGGATACCGTTGAATCACAAGATGTGGTGACCTTTACAGGGTCTGCTACAACGGGACGATTATTAAAAGCACATCCAAGGATTATTCAGGAATCGGTGCCTTTTACTATGGAAGCCGATTCATTGAATGCTTCTGTTTTAGGAGAAGATGCAGTTCCAGGAACACCAGAATTTGACTTGTTTATTAAAGAGGTCAGAAAAGAAATGACGGTAAAAGCAGGTCAAAAATGTACTGCTATTCGTCGGGTCATAGTGCCAGAAAATTTAATAGAAGATGTTCAAATTGCTTTAGGAAAAGAGCTCAATAAAGTTACGATTGGCGATCCGAGATTGAAGGAAGTGAGAATGGGGTCTTTAATAAGTAAACAGCAAGTAGAGGCGGTACGAAATTCAGTTCGAGATATCTCCAAAGAAGCACAGATTGTTTATGGCAATCTGGATAAAATTGATACTATTGGTGCCGATGCTAAAAAAGGTGCTTTTATCAGTCCGATAGTGTTGAGATCAGATCATCCATTCCAAAATATTGCAATACATGAACGTGAAGCTTTTGGCCCAGTAAGTACACTAATGCCTTATAAAACTTTGGATGAGGCCATTCAGTTGGCACAAATGGGCAAGGGTTCTTTAGTGTCATCTATAGCCACGAATGATGATAGGATTGCCAAAGAATATGTCATTAATGCCGCTAGCCATCATGGACGTATATTGGTTTTAAATCGGGAAAGTGCTAAAGAAAGTACAGGTCACGGTTCTCCTTTGCCAAACTTGGTACATGGCGGTCCTGGACGTGCAGGTGGTGGAGAAGAAATGGGAGGCATGCGAGGCATCAAGCATTATTTGCAACGCACAGCAATTCAGGGTTCGCCAACAACCTTGACTGAAATCACTGGAATTTATCAACCCAATGCCAAATATAAAGAGGCCGAACAACACCCTTTTAAATACCACTGGGAAGATATTCAACCAGGAATGTCTCTCAAAACACATAAACGTACCATTACCGATACCGATATCATCAATTTTGCAAATCTCACTTGGGATCATTTTTATGCACATACTGATATTACCTCATTGGATGGGAGTATTTTTGAAAAGCGAACCGCTCACGGCTATTTTATTATTTCGGCTGCGGCAGGATTATTGGTACATCCCAATAAAGGGCCAGTTGCAGCCAATTATGGATTGGAAGATTGTCGCTTTTTGAGGCCGCTTTATCACAACGACACCATTTATGTACGGTTGACCTGTAAGCAAAAAGTTGATCGGGATGTGGCGAGTGCAGAACACCCGAGTGGCATCGTGAAATGGTTTGTTGAAATTTTTGATGCCGAAGACGAATTGGTTGCCGTAGCTACTATTTTAACGATGGTCCAAAAAAAGCAAACCACTTTTGTTGAAATGACCGAAGCATACATTCAAAAATGTTTAAATAAACTTACTGAAGACACAAAACCTAAATGGGGAACTCTAAGACCTCAGAACATGATTGAGCATTTAGAGTATACCTATAGGATTGCTTCAGGCAAAATTCAGGATTTTGAGATCAAAACTCCTGAAAAGTATTTAGAAAAAGTACATGCAACCTTGTACAATTATGAAAAAATGCCACGCTCTTACGATTTTCCTTTGGCTGAAAAAAGTGAAATTGAGAAAATGAGACATAAAAGTATTGAAGAGGCCAAAGTAAAAATGTTTGAGGCTCGACAACAATATTTAGAATTTTTTAAAGTGAATCCCGAGGCCAAAACTAAAAATGTGGTTTTTGGGAAACTCAATAGATATGAATGGTATATATTGGAACGCAAACATTTAAATCATCATTATGAACAGTTTAATCTTTTAGATTGAACTGTTCAAAGCACCCGAGAAATCGGGTGTCTCATAAAATGAAGTACTAAATATGACCTGGAATATTTACATCATAACAAATAAAAAAAATGGAGTTCTATACATAGGTGAAACAAATGAATTAAAAAGAAGAATAAATCAACATAAGAACAAAGCTCATCCAAATACATTTTCGGCAAGATATAATTTAGATAAGCTCGTTTATTTTGAAACATTTGACACTAAAAAAGAAGCATTATTGAAAGAAAAGCAAATGAAGAAGTGGAATAGGAACTGGAAAATTGAATTAATAGAAAAAACGAATCCAAATTGGCTGGATTTGTACACAGATATATAAATAATAACTAAAAAGCTTCCCGTTTTCACGGGAACACCCAAGCGTGATGGAACCATACGTAAAACAAACTACAAAAAACGGCATAGTATACATTGAATTTTTTCATCCTGCCCATAATTCATTACCAGCAATTTTGCTTTCTGAATTATCAAGGGCGATTACAAATGCAGGCGAGAATGATAGCATTAAAGTGATTGTTCTACAAAGTGGTGGTGACAGGACCTTTTGTGCTGGAGCCAGTTTTGAAGAACTAATGGATATTGATAACGAAGAATCAGGAAAAGAATTTTTCTCTGGTTTTGCCAATGTCATAAATGCCATGCGTAAATGTCCAAAGTTCATTATTGGACGAGTTCAGGGTAAGGCTATTGGCGGTGGAGTTGGGTTAGCTTCTGCAACGGATTACTGTATGGCGACTAAACATTCCGAAATTAAGTTAAGTGAACTCAATTTAGGAATAGGGCCTTTTGTAGTTGGGCCAGCAGTCTCAAGAAAAATAGGATTAAGTGCCATGATACAAATTGCCATGGATGCAAATTCATTTTATTCAGCAGATTGGGCGATGGAAAAGGGCTTGTATACGAAAGTTTTTGATTCAGTTTCAGAATTGGATAAGGCTGTACTAGCTTTTGCCGAGAATTTGTGTACTTATAATCCTAAAGCGATGACCGAAATGAAAACCATGTTTTGGAGAGGCACAGAAGATTGGGACATGTTATTGACCCAACGTGCTAAGATTAGTGGTCGTTTGGTATTAAGTGAGTTTACAAAAGATAAATTAAGAGCACATAATTAGATTTACCATTGATCAAACCGAATCAATTTTTGAAATAGATGATTATGTTATATTTTTTTCAAAATGGAAACAATAAACTAACAAACATTAGTTAATAAGAATGTCGAAATTTGAGTTAAAAATGCCCAAAATGGGTGAAAGTGTTACAGAAGGAACCATTATCAATTGGTTGATCAACATAGGAGAAACCTTTGAAGAAGGAGATATTCTTTTGGAAGTTGCAACTGACAAGGTTGATAATGAAATACCCGCGCCGTATTCTGGGACACTGTTAAAAATGTTGTTTAAAGCTAAAGAAGTGGTACCAATTGGCGAAATTATAGCTGTATTGGAAGTTTCAGAAGAAATTAAATCTTCTAAAAAACAAACTGTCATTCCGAACGAAGTGAAGGAATCTCATCAAAAGGAGAAAAAAGTTTCAAAAAAACCAAAACCATATGTTGATTCAAGACCAACATCTTTCCCTATGGGAGAGATGTCCGTAGGACAGAGTGGGCTTTTCTTTTCACC
>JBBKXS010000228.1:0-3569 GCA_037969605.1 Flavobacteriaceae bacterium | reverse complement strand
GGTACATTTGTTATTGATGGCATAGAAAAACCGACCTCACTTTTTAAGCTTATTAAAGAAACGTCCAAGCAACATCCAAACGAAATTGTTTCGGCATATAAAGACAATGTTGCATTTATAAAAGGTCCAATTGTCGAACAATTTGCCCCTAAACGTGCCGATGTTCCCGATTATTATTGCATTAAAGATTTTGAATCTGTTATATCCCTAAAAGCGGAAACGCATAATTTTCCAACAACCGTTGAACCCTTTAATGGTGCTGCAACAGGTTCCGGTGGCGAAATTCGTGATCGGCTTGCCGGTGGAAAAGGTTCTTTGCCATTGGCAGGAACTGCAGTTTATATGACTTCGTATTCAAGATTGGAAGCTAATCGTACTTGGGAACACTCTTTTCCTGAACGCGAATGGTTGTACCAAACCCCAATGGATATTTTGATAAAGGCATCCAATGGTGCATCAGATTTTGGAAACAAATTTGGGCAACCCTTAATTTGTGGTTCAGTGCTAACTTTTGAGCATGAAGAAGAGGACAGAAAACTAGGATACGACAAAGTTATTATGCAGGCCGGAGGAATTGGCTATGGTAAAGCAGAGCAAGCCTTAAAGGACATTCCACAAAAAGGTAATAAAATTGTGATTCTTGGTGGCGAAAACTATCGCATCGGAATGGGTGGAGCGGCAGTTTCCAGTGCAGATACTGGGGAATTTGCTTCAGGAATCGAACTTAATGCCGTTCAGCGTTCTAACCCAGAAATGCAAAAGCGTGCTGCCAATGCCATTCGAGGTATGGTGGAAAGCGAGGAAAATTTTATTGTTTCCATACACGATCATGGGGCTGGCGGCCATTTAAATTGTTTAAGTGAATTAGTTGAAGCAACAGGTGGAAATATAGATTTAGATCAATTACCCATTGGCGACCCAACACTATCTGACAAAGAAATTATTGGCAACGAATCTCAAGAACGCATGGGCTTGGTGATTGATAAAGACCATATAGATATTCTTCAACGAATTGCCGATAGAGAACGTTCTCCAATGTACACCGTTGGTGATGTTACAAGTGACGACCGTTTTACATTTCAATCTAAAACCAAAGGTAATAAACCAATGGATTTAGCGATGGAAGATATGTTTGGAAGTTCCCCAAAAACCATCATGACCGATAAAACCATTAAAAGAAACTATAGCAATATAAGCTATAATTCAGATAATTTTCATGATTATTTAGAACAGGTTTTACAATTGGAAGCGGTGGCTTGTAAAGATTGGCTAACTAATAAAGTAGATCGCTGTGTCGGCGGAAAAGTTGCCAAACAACAGTGTACTGGACCACTTCAATTACCGTTGAATAATGTAGGAGTCATGGCGCTTGATTATAAAGGTAAAGAAGGGATTGCCACGTCTATAGGTCATTCGCCAATTTCAGGTTTGATCGATCCAGTGGCAGGTAGTAGAAACAGTATTACCGAAGCATTGACCAATCTTATTTGGGCACCTTTAAAAGATGGATTAAAAAGTGTTTCGCTATCTGCAAATTGGATGTGGCCTTGTAAAAATGAAGGTGAAGATGCTCGTTTATATGAAGCTGTCAAAGCAGTTTCGGAATTTGCTATTGACTTAGGAATCAATGTGCCCACAGGAAAAGATTCACTTTCCATGAAGCAAAAATACTCTGATGGTGATGTACTTTCTCCAGGAACAGTTATTATTTCCGCAGCCGGAAACTGTAACGATATTAGTAATATTGTGGAGCCTGTTTTTCAAAAAAATGCGGGTAATATTTACTACATCAATATATCGCAAGACAATTTCAAATTAGGTGGAAGTTCATTTGCACAAATATTAAATAAAATTGGAAACGATACACCAACGGTAAAAAATGCTGCTTACGTAAAAACCGTTTTCAACACTATTCAAAAATTAATAAAAGACAAACACATAGTTGCAGGACATGATGTGGCATCAGGTGGTTTAATTACCACATTGTTAGAATTATGCTTTCCTGATACTTATTTAGGAGCTGAATTAGACCTTTCTTCTTTAGCTGAAAAGGATTCAATAAAATTATTATTTGCCGAAAATGCTGGAATTGTTATTCAGTCCAAAGACGCTTCAATTGAAACAGTTTTAACAAAAGCTAATATTCAATTCTACAACATAGGAAAAGTAACTAGCAGTGATGTTTTAAGCATTAGCAACGACAGCGAGGTTTTTACTTTAGAAATTTCTAGTTTACGCGATGTTTGGTATAAAACTTCTTTCCTATTAGATCAAAAACAAACAGCAAATAACCTTGCCAAAGAACGTTTTGATAATTATAATAATCAACCGTTACAATATACATTTCCAAAACACTTTACAGGTAAATTGCCAGTAATTGATGTAAGTCAACCAAAACCAAAAGCCGCCATTCTTCGCGAAAAAGGAAGCAACAGTGAGCGCGAAATGGCAAACGCCATGTATTTAGCCGGATTTGATGTCAAAGACGTCCACATGACCGATTTAATTTCGGGCCGTGAAACTTTAGAAGACATTCAGTTTTTAGGAGCTGTCGGTGGGTTCTCTAACTCCGATGTTTTAGGCTCTGCCAAAGGTTGGGCTGGTGCTATTAAATATAATGAAAAAGCTAATGAAGTCATCAACAACTTCTTTAAGCGAGAAGATACTTTATCTGTAGGAATCTGTAATGGTTGCCAATTGTGGATGGAACTGGAACTCATTAATCCAGATCACAAAGTTCATGGAAAGTTGACTTATAATGATTCCCATAAACACGAAAGTGCATTTACTTCTGTAAAAGTGCAAAAGAATAATTCAGTCATGCTTTCAACACTTGCTGGAAGCACATTAGGAGTTTGGATTTCACATGGAGAAGGGAAATTCAGCCTACCACTTTCAGAAGAAAACTATGATATTGTTGCAAAATATAGTTACACTGAATATCCACACAATCCCAATGGGTCCGATTTTAACACCGCAATGCTATGCGATAAAACAGGTCGTCATTTAGTAACTATGCCACATATTGAGCGTTCCACTTTCCAATGGAACTGGGCGCATTATCCTGACGGAAGAAAAGACGAAGTTTCGCCTTGGTTGGAAGCTTTTGTCAATGCCAGAAAATGGATTGAGAATAACTAGAAAAGTCAACCTTTCATACGTATTTGAAAATCCTATTTAATTTCATAATTTGCATGTCTACTAACAGAGAGACTGATGACAAGCATTTCTAGGATATTTGATTTTCCGTATTACCAATTAGAAACATATCATTTAAATAAAGCTTTAACTACAAAATATGATGGAAAATGGCAATCCATCTCTTCACAAGAGTATGTTAACCAAATAAATTCTATAAGTCGTGGTCTCCTACGTTTGGGTGTGCAGCCTAATGATAAAATTGCGGTCATATCTTCAACCAATAGAACAGAATGGAATGTTATAGATATCGGCATTTTGCAATTGGGAGCACAGAATGTGCCTATTTACCCCACAATTTCTAAAGAAGATTATAGCTATATCCTAAATCATTGTGAGGCTACGATCTGTTTTGTTTCAGATAGGGAAGT
>JBBKXS010000227.1:0-7321 GCA_037969605.1 Flavobacteriaceae bacterium | reverse complement strand
CATTATCGGTAAAGGTGGTCAAGAGGTAGACAAGTTAAAAGAAGAACTTAAGAAGATTACTGATAAGGAGGTTCAATTAAATATATTCGAAATTAAGAGACCTGAACTGGATGCTTTTTTAGTAGGATCTAGTGTTGCTCGTCAAATAGAAAATCGTATTTCTTACAGACGTGCAATAAAAATGGCGATTGCTGCTACCATGCGCATGAATGCCGAAGGGATCAAAATTCAAATTAGTGGTCGATTGAACGGGGCTGAAATGGCAAGGTCAGAGCACTATAAAGAAGGTAGAATTCCATTATCAACATTTAGAGCTGATATTGATTATGCTTTAGTTGAGGCCCATACGACTTATGGTAGGTTGGGAGTGAAAGTTTGGATCATGAAAGGTGAAGTATATGGTAAAAGAGAACTTTCTCCATTAGTGGGTCTATCAAAAAAACAAGGAGGAAAATCAGCAGAAGGAGCAGGACGTGGCGGAAATAGTAGATCTCGTCGCAGAAAGTAATTTTTAAAGTTAAAGAAAATGTTACAACCGAAAAAAACAAAATTTCGTAAAGTCCAAAAAGGACGTATGAAAGGTAATTCTGGAAGAGGCCATGAGCTTTCTAATGGAATGTTTGGAATTAAGTCAGTTCATGAAAAAGGTATGTTTTTAACATCACGTCAAATAGAGGCAGCGCGTATTGCAGCCACACGTTTTATGAAAAGAGAAGGCCAACTTTGGATCAAAATATTTCCAGATAAGCCCATTACAAAGAAACCTCTAGAAGTACGTATGGGTAAAGGGAAAGGCGCCGTGGAATATTGGGTAGCCGTTGTTAAACCAGGAAGAATACTTTTTGAAGTTGGTGGTGTGCCATTAGACGTGGCTAAAGAAGCCTTACGTCTGGCAGCTCAAAAACTACCGGTAAAGACAAAATTCCTTATAGCTCGTGATTACGAAGCTTAATATTGAAGTGTTATGAAGCAAACAGAAATTAAACAGCTATCAATAGCTGAGTTACAAGAAAAACTTGGGGAGATCAAAAAGAGTTATGCTGACCTGAAAATGGCCCATGGAATATCTCCTTTAGAAAATCCCATTCAGTTACAAAACATTAAACGTTCAGTAGCCAGAATCGCAACAGAATTAACTAAAAGAGAAATACAATAATAGTATTCCGCTGAAAGATGGAAAATAGAAATTTAAGAAAAGAACGTATAGGAGTTGTAACCAGTAACAAGATGCAAAAATCAATTGTGGTTGCTGAAGTTAAAAAAGTTAAACATCCTATGTATGGTAAATTCGTGTTGAAAACAAAAAAATATGTTGCACACGATGAAACAAACGACTGTAACATTGGAGATACCGTAAAGATCATGGAAACACGACCTTTAAGTAAATCTAAATGTTGGAGATTAGTAGAAATAATCGAAAGAGCTAAGTAATTATGATACAACAAGAATCAAGATTAAAAGTAGCTGATAACACTGGAGCCAAAGAAGTTTTGACTATCCGTGTTCTAGGAGGTACCAAAAGAAGATATGCTTCTATTGGCGATAAAATTGTGGTGTCTGTTAAGGATGCAACTCCTAACGGTAGTATCAAAAAAGGAGCGGTTTCAACAGCTGTTATTGTACGTACTGTAAAAGAAGTAAGACGTCCAGATGGATCTTACATCAGATTCGATGACAATGCTTGTGTACTTTTAAATCCGCAAGGAGAAATGAGAGGCACACGGGTATTTGGTCCAGTAGCTAGAGAACTTCGTGATAAACAATTCATGAAAATTGTATCATTGGCACCTGAAGTGCTTTAATGACTAAGTAAGATGACAAAGTTTAAAATAAAAACAGGAGATACCGTACAAGTAATTGCCGGGGACAATAAAGGTTCAGAAGGCAAAGTACTTAAAGTATTTTTGGATAAAAACAAAGCCATAGTTGAAGGTACAAACATGGTTAAAAAACACACCAAACCTAGTGCTAAAAGCCCACAAGGAGGTATTGTTGAAAAAGAAGCACCAATCCATATTTCAAATCTGTCCCTTTTAACCACAAAAGGAGAAACAACCCGAGTTGGATATAGAATAGAAGGTGATAAAAAAGTGAGATTCTCTAAAAAATCTAATGAAGTAATATAGATATGGCTTACGTTGCAAGATTAAAACAAGAGTATAAGGATAAAGTAATTCCAGCTCTTACAGAAGAATTTGGTTATAAAAATGTGATGCAGGTTCCAAAACTTAAAAAGATAGTGATATCTAAAGGAGTTGGAGCAGCTGTAGCTGATAAAAAATTAATTGATCATGCTATTGATGAAGTGACTAAAATCTCTGGTCAAAAGGCAGTATCAACATTATCCAAAAAAGACGTTGCATCTTTTAAATTACGTAAAGGCATGCCAATTGGTGTAAGAGTTACGTTGAGAGGAGAACAAATGTATGAGTTTTTAGATCGTTTGGTAACTACAGCATTACCACGTGTAAGAGATTTTAATGGCATAAAAGCTAAGGGATTTGATGGAAGAGGTAACTACAATTTAGGAGTTACAGAACAGATCATATTTCCTGAAATGGATATTGATAAAATCAATAAAATATCTGGGATGGATATTACATTTGTAACATCTGCAGATACAGATAAAGAAGCACAATCGTTATTAACAGAACTAGGGTTACCTTTTCAAAAGAATTAAGATATGGCTAAAGAATCAATGAAAGCCCGTGAGGTTAAAAGAGCAAAAACAGTAGCTAAATATGCTGAAAAACGCAAAGCTTTAAAAGAAGCTGGCGATTATGAAGGCTTACAAAAGTTACCAAAAAATGCATCACCAGTACGTATGCACAACAGGTGTAAACTTACTGGAAGACCAAAAGGTTATATTCGTACGTTTGGAGTCTCTCGTGTGATGTTTCGTGAAATGGCAAATCAAGGATTAATACCAGGAGTTAGAAAAGCTAGCTGGTAATAAATAAGTATAATTGGTTTGAAGTTCGATATGTTTCGAAAACCAAAACCGCAAATTAATATCAATGTATACAGATCCAATCGCAGATTATCTAACAAGGATTAGAAATGCAGTAAAAGCCAACCACAGAGTGGTTGAAATCCCTGCTTCTAATGTTAAAAAAGAAATTACCAAAATATTATTCGAACAAGGATATATATTAAGTTATAAGTTTGATGATTCTTCAGTTCAGGGCACTATAAAAATTGCTCTTAAATACAATAAAGAAACAAAAGAACCAGTCATCAAAAAAATACAAAGAATCAGTAAACCAGGTTTACGTAAATACGCAAATGCCAACGAAATGCCAAGAATCCTTAATGGGCTTGGAATTGCAATTGTTTCAACATCTCATGGAGTGTTAACAGGAAAACAAGCGCATAGAGACAATGTAGGTGGTGAGTTATTGTGTTACGTATACTAATCTAAAACAGAAAGAACATGTCAAGAATAGGAAATAACCCGGTAGCAATTCCAGAAGGAGTAACAGTAGATGTTAATAACAATGTCATTACCGTAAAAGGTAAATTAGGAGAACTGACTCAGGAGTATTCTGGTATAGATATAAAAGTTGAAGCAGGTAACGTTCACGTTGCTAGATCTTCAGATAAGAACGAACAAAAAGCAAAGCATGGCCTTTACAGATCTTTGGTCAATAACATGATAAAAGGTGTGTCTAAAGGTTGGATCAAGGAATTAGAACTTGTAGGTGTTGGTTATAGAGCATCAAACCAAGGTCAAAAATTGGATTTGGCTTTAGGATTTTCACACAATATCGTTTTAGATTTGGCTCCAGAAGTAAAAGTGGAAACAATTGTTGAAAAAGGAAAAAATCCAATAGTGAAACTAACATCTCATGACAAACAATTAGTTGGTCAAGTTGCGGCGAAGATTCGTGGATTTAGAAAACCTGAACCTTACAAAGGAAAAGGTGTCAAGTTTGTAGGTGAAGAATTAAGAAGAAAAGCAGGTAAATCAGCTTAATAGTAAGTTATGGCATTAACAAAAAATCAAAACAGGTTAAGAATTAAAAGAAGAATACGCAAAGTGGTTTCTGGCACAGAATCCAGACCACGTTTAGCTGTATTTAGAAGCAATAAAGAAATTTATGCTCAAATTGTAGATGATGTATCTGGTAAAACTATTATTGCAGCATCTTCAAGAGACAAAGACATTAATTCAGCTAAAGGAACAAAAACAGAATTAGCGGCATTGGTTGGTAAATCTCTTGCTGAAAAAGCAGTAAAGGCTGGTGTAGAAACCATTGCTTTTGACAGAGGTGGTTATCAATATCATGGTAGAGTAAAATCATTGGCAGAAGGTGCTAGAGAAGGCGGACTTAAATTCTAAGACAATATGTATCAAAAATATAAAAACGCAGAATTAGTAAAACCAAGTGGAATAGATCTTAAGGATCGGTTGGTTGGTGTACAAAGGGTAACGAAAGTAACAAAAGGTGGTAGAGCATTTGGTTTTTCAGCTATTGTTGTTGTTGGTGACGAAGAAGGTGTGGTAGGCCACGGTTTAGGAAAATCTAAAGATGTTGCTACGGCAATTGCAAAAGCAGTTGAAGATGCAAAGAAAAATTTGGTTAGAATCCCAATTATTAAAAGAACCTTGCCACATGAGCAAAAAGGTAAATTTGGTGGAGCAAGAGTAAACATTATTCCTGCTGCGGCTGGTACAGGTGTTATTGCTGGTGGAGCTGTTAGAACTGTTCTTGAGGCCGTTGGTGTACACGATGTATTATCAAAATCTCAAGGTTCATCTAATCCCCACAATGTTGTAAAGGCTACTTTTGATGCTTTATTGCAGTTAAGGGATGCAAAATCTGTTGCAAAAGAAAGAGGTATTTCACTTGAAAAAGTATTTAACGGTTAATCTATAGGATGATGGCAAAGATTAAAGTAACAAAGACAAAAAGCGCAATCAATCGTACCCAAACTCAAAAGAGAACATTGGAATCTTTAGGGTTAAGAAAAATCGGTCAGGTTGTTGAACATGATGCCACTCCAAATATTATGGGTATGGTGAATAAAGTTAAACATTTAGTTTCTGTTGAAGAAATATAATAATAAGACACAATAATGGACTTAAGTAATTTAAAACCAGCTGAAGGATCGGTTAAAAATCAAGGTAAAAGAATAGGTAGAGGACAAGGTTCCGGTAAAGGTGGTACGGCAACTCGTGGTCACAAAGGAGCTAAATCACGTTCTGGTTATTCTAAAAAAGTAGGTTTTGAAGGTGGACAAATGCCGCTTCAAAGACGTGTGCCTAAATTTGGATTTACTAACATTAACCGCAAGGAATACCAAGCTGTTAATCTTGATACCTTACAGCAATTGGTTGATGACAAAAAGATAAAGAATACAATAGATTTTGAAACTTTGGTTGAACTGCGTTTGGCCACTAAAAACGAAATGGTAAAGATTTTGGGTCGTGGAGAATTAACATCTAAATTAAAAGTATCTGCTCATAAATTTACCGCTTCAGCAAAAGCTGCTATAGAAGCTGCAGGTGGAGAAGTTGTAACTTTATAAGACATAAATAAAGGATGAAATTTATAGACACTATAAAAAATGTTTGGAAAATAACGGAATTAAAAGACCGAATCATACTTACACTTGGTTTGCTTTTAGTCTATCGTTTTGGTGCTCAAGTGGTACTTCCAGGTATTGATGCGAGTAAATTAAGCGGATTGGTCGATGGAACCAATGAAGGTATTTTGGGAATCCTTAATATGTTCACCGGTGGAGCTTTTGCCAATGCATCAGTTTTTGCATTGGGAATCATGCCATACATTTCCGCCTCAATTGTTGTACAGTTAATGGGTATAGCAATTCCTTATTTGCAAAAGTTACAAAAAGAAGGTGCGAGTGGCCAAAAGAAAATCACTCAAATTACACGTTGGTTGACTATTGTTATCTGTTTGGTTCAAGCACCAAGTTATTTGGCCAGTTTACCTACTGTTTTCGGAATACCTCAAGATGCCTTTTTATTAGGAACAGGTCCATTATTCTTTTTTTCATCAATAGTAATTCTGGTTACAGGATGTATTTTTGCGATGTGGCTAGGTGAGAAAATCACAGACAAAGGTATAGGTAATGGTATTTCTTTATTAATTATGGTGGGTATTATTGCTAGAATGCCATTGTCTTTTGTACAAAATGCAGCATCGAGATTAGATGGTGGAGGAAATGGTGGTTTGATGATGATTTTAATAGAACTCGTTATTTGGATGGTAATTATTATGGCTTCAATAATGCTTATCCTCGCTGTTAGAAAAGTTGTAGTTCAATATGCAAGGCGAACTGCATCGGGAGGATACGAAAAAAATGTATTTGGTTCTAGACAATTTTTGCCATTAAAATTAAATGCATCTGGTGTTATGCCAATCATTTTTGCACAAGCTATTATGTTTGTGCCTAGTTTAATTGGTAAGTCGTTTGGCTCAAGTGACTTTGGTCAATGGATGCAAGCTCAATTTTCAGATATATTTGGTTTCTGGTACAATTTGGTATTTGCATTATTGATTATCATTTTCACCTATTTTTATACGGCTATTACAGTTCCTACCAACAAGATGGCCGATGATTTAAAACGCAGTGGTGGTTTTATTCCTGGTATTAGACCTGGAACTGAAACTTCAGAATATTTAGACAAGATCATGTCTCAAATAACCTTACCTGGCTCAATATTTTTAGCTTTAATTGCAGTATTCCCTGCATTTATTGTAAAACTTATGGATGTACAAGCTGGTTGGGCTTTGTTTTTTGGAGGCACATCACTTTTAATTATGGTTGGCGTGGCAATAGATACTATGCAACAAGCCAATTCGTATTTGTTGAACAAACATTATGATGGCTTGATGAAAACTGGTAAAAATAGAAAGGCAATAGCTTAATTTATAATGGCAAAGCAAGCAGCAATAGAGCAAGATGGATCAATTATAGAAGCATTATCTAATGCTATGTTCCGTGTTGAACTGGAAAATGGCCATATAGTGACAGCACATATCTCTGGTAAAATGCGTATGCACTATATTAAATTGTTGCCAGGTGATAAAGTGAAATTGGAAATGAGTCCTTATGATTTATCTAAGGCAAGAATAACCTATAGATATTAACATTGATGAAGCCGTTAGGTTACATCTGAAAGATTAAAAAATAATAAAAAGGAACAGATGAAAGTAAGAGCATCAGTTAAAAAAAGAAGCGCAGACTGTAAATTAGTGCGCAGAAAAGGTAGACTTTACGTCATTAACAAAAAGAATCCTAGATTCAAACAAAGACAAGGGTAATTATGGCAAGAATTGCAGGTGTAGACATA
>JBBKXS010000226.1:0-6717 GCA_037969605.1 Flavobacteriaceae bacterium | reverse complement strand
GATATTAATTGAATATAGACCTAGGAGTAATTTGGTTTAACCCTGAGATGAGAACATATTTACTTTAAGATGCAGAGACTGCGAAGCAGCGCAGATTAAAGTTCGCCTTTGGCGAATGTGTTCTCATTGTCACGATATGGTCAGTCCTAATTGATTATATCGCTAGTTAAACGAAGTTCGGCTATTTTATTGAGAAAGTCAAAACTTAGCGTTTCTATAAATTTTTACTTAAGATAGTTTATAGTATTTTTACCTTGTCATTCCTGCGTAGGCAGGAATCCATTTTGTGTTTTAGTTCCAATTTAAAAGATTCCTGTTTTCACAGGAATGACCGATAAGATTTGATTTCAAAATCTACAATAGAACAAGTGTTTGAAACCGCCCGAGTTGAGGAGGTTATTGGTGATTTTGTACAACTCAAAAAGGCCGGAAGCAACTACAAAGGCTTGAGCCCTTTTAGCGATGAGCGCTCTCCCAGTTTTATGGTCTCTCCGGTAAAACAAATTTGGAAGGATTTCTCAAGTGGTAAAGGTGGAAATGCCGTAACCTTTTTAATGGAGCACGAGCATTTCAACTATCCCGAAGCCATAAAATACTTAGCCAAAAAATACAATATTGAAATTGAGGAAACAGAACAGACCAACGAGCAAAAAGAAGAAGCGAACGAACGGGAAAGCCTCTATCTGGTCAATGAGTTTGCCAATACATATTTTCAAAATATAATATTTAAAACTGACCAAGGTCAAGCTGTTGGCTTGAGCTATTTTAAAGAACGAGGCTTTACCAATGAGACCATTAAAAAGTTCAATTTGGGCTATGCTTTGGACCAGTGGGATACCTTTACAGATGAGGCCTTAAAACAGGGATATCTTATAGAATTTCTTGAAAAAACAGGACTTACTGTAGTCAAAGAAGACAAACGTTTTGACCGTTTTAAAGGTCGGGTGTTGTTTCCAATCCATAGTATGAGTGGCCGTGTATTGGGCTTTGGTGGACGTATTTTGGGAACAGATAAAAAAGCCGCAAAGTATGTGAATTCGCCCGAAAGTGAGGTTTATCATAAAAGTAAGGTGTTGTATGGCCTGTTCCATGCCAAACAAAGCATTGCAAAGGAAGATAATTGTTATTTGGTTGAAGGCTATACCGATGTGATCCAATTTCACCAAAAGGGCATTAAAAATGTGGTGGCCTCTTCGGGTACTGCCTTGACCCCTGAACAAATTAGACTCATTAACCGATTGACAAAAAATATAACTGTTCTTTTTGACGGTGATGACGCGGGTATTAGGGCCTCAATTAGAGGAATCGATCTAATTCTTGAACAAGGGATGAATGTCAAGGTGTGTAGTTTTCCGAAAGGTGAAGATCCTGATAGTTTTGCCCGACAAAATACGCTTGAAGAACTTACCTTATTCCTTGAAGAACATGCGAAGGATTTTATACAGTTTAAGGCATCGCTATTAATCCAGGATGCAAAAAATGATCCCATTCAAAAAGCGGAAACTATTAGGGATATCGTGAACAGTATTTCTAAAATTCCTGATCAGATTAAAAAAGAAATCTATATTCAGGAGTGTTCTAGGATTATGGACATAAGTGAAAGTGTGTTATTTAGCACATTGGCACAGATTAATAAAAAGGAGTTCCAAGATGCTAACACTAAATACAAAACCGAACAAAGGGCATTTGAGGTACTAAAACCTGAACTGCCAAAACATAAGGTCAATCTTCAATATGAACTGGAACGAAAGATTATTGAGATTCTCTTATTATATGGAAACGAAACTGAAAATTTTGAAGATTTAGTGTTGAAGGAAGATGAAAAAACAGGAGCCTTAAAATTGGAGCCTATTGTCAATAATTCCAAAGTTTTTGAAAAGATTTATCTCGATCTTCAAGAAGATGAAATGCAGTTTTCCGATCCCAAATTTAAATCGTTGTATTATACCTTAATTGATACTTTACATCAAGAATTGGAATTTTCAATGCGGGATTTTATAAATAAATTGGATCAGGAAATGGCCAGTGAGGTCACCACCATCTTGATGGAAGATGAGCGTTACAATCTGCATGATTGGGAGCGAAACCATATCATTCCAAAAGAAAAAGCTGAATCCATTGCCCAATTAGTCAATCAAACCATATTAAGTTTGCGCTGTTATTTGATCGACAAAAAAGTTGCTGAATACCAACAAGAGACATTAATGGAAAAGCCAAACTCTAAAGGGATATTGGAAGATGTAAAAGATTATTTAGGATTGAAAATGCTATTGTCCAGAAAGCTGGGTAAAGTTGTTGGGACCAAACTTTAGGTCAATTCCATGTGTTTGGATTGATGCATAAGGTCAACCAAATTGGTGACATTTAATTTTCGGTACAATCGTGCTTTATAAGTACTCACCGTTTTTTCGTTAATTTCCAACTCAATTGCAATATCCTTGTTTTTCTTACCGGTTGACAATAATCTTAAAACTTCTACTTCTCTGGTAGAAAGGCGCTTGTACAGTCTACTGGTTGCTTTTCTGGAATCATCAAAAGAAATGTTTTTGTTCATCTCCTCACTTAAATAAGTGCCTCCATTAAATACTTTATAGACCGCTTCTCTAATGGTTTCAACAGCTACTGTTTTTGAAACATAACCAGCGGCCCCAGCCTTTAATGTGCTAACCGCGTAAATTGATTCTGGATGATGACTGAACATGATTACCTTAAGATGGTGATGTTCTTTTTTTATAGCTCTTAATGCTGTAATGCCATTGAGTTCTGGAAGATCTATTTCAGAAATAATGACATCAACAGGGTAGCGTCTTACAAATTCAAAAATCTCAATACCACTTTTCAACATGCCAACTACCGTAATATCAGGAGTGCCTTCAAAAAACAATTTAAGTCCTGTTCTTACGATGGGATGATTATCTACAACAAGTACTTTGATCATAGTTTCGCTATTGATTGAATTATAGACTTAAACAGATTAAGCTCTTAGAATGAAGGGAATTGAACAATAAATTTACTAAAAAAAAAGACACCATTAACATTTTAACTATTAAATCAATAAATATTATTTAAGTGATTTAGGAATTTCGCAAACAGGTATTGGTAGCATTTTATGCTTATTGGAACGATTAAAATTCATATAGATTTGAAAGACTTCGCGCTGTCTTCCTTTAAAATCATTTACAATTTTACCATCTTCTTTCATTTGCATGGCCCATTCCAATTCTGGATAAGAAGCTCCTATTTGATCTTCATCGGTTCTATTGTCACCCCATAAGCCATCTGTTGGCGGTGCTTCTATAATCTCTTGATTGACACCTAAATAGTTTGCAATTTCATAAACTTCGGTTTTTAATAAATCGGCAATAGGACTTAAATCCACGCCCCCGTCGCCATACTTGGTGTAAAACCCAACACCAAAATCTTCAACTTTATTACCAGTGCCTGCAACCAAATATTTTTCTAGTGCTGCAAAATAGTAGAGTGTTGTCATTCGCAATCTAGCTCTCGTATTCGCCAAGGACATAAATCGTTTTTCTTCATCTTCTACAATTGGAAAAGCTTCTATCAAACTTTCAAAAACAGGTGTAAGGTTAACTTGTGTTTGCTTAACATTTTCAAAATTGGATTTAAGCCAATCCATGTGACGCAATGCCCTTGTGACTTGATTTTTGGCTTGATGTATAGGCATTTCCACACAAAGTACATCCAATCCAGTTTTTGCACATAATGTTGACGTCACAGCAGAATCAATTCCACCGGATATTCCAATAACAAAACCATTTACTTTTGCGTTTATGGCATAATCCTTTAACCAATTTACAATGTGGCTTACGACCTTTTCTGTTTGCATTTTTAAGAATTTAAAATAGTACCTTTGCAAGCAAAAATAAACCAAAGCCTTAAGTAATAAAAATTATAAGTATTAAGTTTTATGAAGAAAAACCTATTATTAGGTCTGTCGATTGTTGTTTTGGCAATCGCTTGCAATGAGGACTCCAAGATTGAGCAAAACATACCCAAAATTGATATTGATGTTAAGGTGGAACGCTTTGATGAAATTTTCGCAAAGGCTCAACCTAATGACTTGCCAAAACTTAAAACCACATTTCCGTTTTTATTTTCAAAACGAATTAATGATTCTGTTTGGATCGACAACATGAAGGATACGCTTCAGCAGCAACTTTTTACAGAGGTGGAAAAAACGTTTGGAAATTTTGATGGGGTTACAAACGATTTGAAGTCTTTATTTCAGCATTTAAAATATTATGATAAAACGTTTACAGTGCCGCGAGTGATTACACTTACTAATTTTGTGGATTACAGAAATAAAACCATTATCACAGATACAATTGTTTTGGTTGCGCTTGATAATTATTTGGGAGAAGTGCATGAATTTTACGAGGATATTCCAAAGTATATAACCCAAAACATGAAACCTACGCAAATTATTTCTGATTTGGCTTCAGATTATGCACAAAAATATATATTCCAATCGCAACGAAAAACCTTGTTGGACGATATGATCTATTTTGGAAAGCAGCTCTATTTCAAGGACAAGATGATTCCTTTTGAAACGGATGCCGTAAAAATTGGCTATTCTCAAGATCAGTTGGATTGGGCCATCTCAAATGAAAGTTATATCTGGCGCTATTTTATTGAAAAGGAATTGTTATACAGTACCGATAACAGTTTACCAAGTCGATTTATCACGGCTGCACCGTTCACAAAATTTTATTTGGAATTGGATTCTGAATCTCCCGGGCGATTGGGACAATATATAGGTTGGCAAATTGTAAGATCTTATATGGAACAAAATAATGTTGAATTCATGGATATGTTGCAAATGGATGCAAACGACATATTTAATGCAGCTAAATTTAAACCTCGAAAAGAATGACAAAACATATTACCTCTAAGATAGAATTGGTAGTTGAACTGGATGAGAACAGAGTCCCAGAAAAATTGAATTGGACCGCCCAAGATGGCGGCATCACCAATGAGGAAGCAAAGGCCATGATGTTATCGGTTTGGGATAGCAAAGAACAAGAGACATTGCGTATTGATCTTTGGACAAAAGATATGCCAGTTGAGGAGATGAAACAATTTTTTCATCAAACCTTGGTGGCGATGAGCGATACCTTTAACAGAGCAACCCAAGATGAAAAAATGACAGCAACCATGAAAGACTTTTGTAATTATTTTGCTGAAAAACTGGAACTGAAAAAATAGTTAATAACTATTTAATAATAACTTAACATTAAGTATATAAATGTGAGTATCTTTGTAATGCTATTAATTATTCTGAGTACAAGGCATCGGTTAAACTATACAATTGTATAGAAATTGGTGCTTTTTTTATTTAATATAGTGACACCAAGCTTTGTGAGAATAATTCCGTTTCCTCAAGCGTTCCAGTACTAATACGGCACCAATCATAAAACGGAGGGAAGGCTCTACCAATGCTAATACCTTTATCCAACATTTGAGCACCCAACGCGTTGATATTCTTTCCAGATTTAAAAAACACAAAATTGGTACTGGATTTTATATATGGTAATTCTAGATGGTCTAAAGTGTTATAAATTATAGTTTTAGCCTCCTTGTTTTTTTGTATTGAGAATTTGGAAAACTCATGATCCAACAACGCTTCTTTGGCACCTTCAATGGCATAAACATTACTCATAGCTACAATATTTTGTCTTATTTTTTGTGCCAATTCAGGTTTCGCTATCAAATACCCAATGCGCATGCCTGCCATACCAAAAACTTTAGAGAAGGTTTTTGAAACTACCACGTTTTCACCTTTTTTAACGAGCTCTATCATACTTGGATAGTTGGCATCTTCAATATATTCGTAATAGGCTTCATCACTAAATACGACGGTTCTTTTACTAACCGAATTGCAGAAATCAACTAGGGTATCAGCAGGCAAAAGTGTTGAGGTTGGATTGTTAGGATTACATATAAATACCATTTTGGTTTCCGAAGAAATCCGTTTTTCGATTTCCTCCAAATCATATCCCATGTTTGGATCCACTGGAACCCAATTGATTTTAGCACCCCACATTTCGGCATATTGCATCATGGCCAAAAAAGTAGGTTTTGCAGCAATAATTTCGCCACCTTCTGCAGTAAACGTAATTCCAGCAATTTTCAAGCCTTCAGTTGAGCCACCGGTAATAATGATGCTTTCAGGATCTACTCCATGTTTTTGGGCTAAAAATTGCTCCAATTCAGCAGCATAGCCATAAGGATATCTGCAACCTTCATCGAATGCATTTTTCACGGCATTCCTCACCCGTTCTGATGGACCATAAGGATTTTCATTCGAACTCAATCTAATTGGGCTTGAGAGCTTTCGAGGATTGAATTTCTTTATTTCTTCGGCAGAAAGTTTCTGAATTCCAGTTAAACCATTAAATAAGGTAAAGCCTCCAGCCAATGCTGTGGTTTTTAACCATTGTCTTCTGTTGAGTTGCATAATGAATTATTTTGAAGGTTAGTCAACTAAAATACTCATTTTTAATCTAGTAGGCAATACGTTCGTTTAAACTTTTCCAGCCACCACCATTGGCTGTTTTTATTTTATTTGCATTTAATAATTTAGCGGCTTTTGCAGATCGCACACCACTTTCGCAAACCGTAATAATGGGATTATTAAGTTGTTTAATTTCGGGGAGTCGGTCTTTTAATTGATCTAGTGGGATATGAATGGAT
>JBBKXS010000225.1:0-9059 GCA_037969605.1 Flavobacteriaceae bacterium | reverse complement strand
CCATTCCGCATTAAAATAACAAAACAATTCTTTATAGCCAACCGTATTTAAGGCATTTTGATGTTGATTGGGCAATAGGGATTTTGCTTCATCAAGCAAACCATCTTCAATCATTTGGTCAACTCGGTCATTGATTCTTTCATAAATTATGCTTCTATCGGCAGTCAAACCTAGGGTAATTGTTCTAAAATTTCTTTGCGATTTAATTTTATTTAAAAAAGAAGAATAAGGTTTTCCTGTGCCTATACAAACCTCTAAAGCCCTAATAACGCGATGCGGATTATCTATAGTCATTGAACGGTATGTCTTAGAATCTAATGTCTTTAGTTGTTCTTGAAGTACTTTTAAGCCTTCAGTTTTTAGTTTGTTATTAAGTTCCTTTCTGACATTAGAACTTATTTTAGGAAATTCATCCAGACCGTTGGTAACAGCATCAACATATAAACCAGATCCGCCAACCATAACTACGAAATCATGGGTTTTATATAAGCTGTCAAGTTTAGAAATGGCATCTTTTTCAAAATCACCAACATTATAATGATCTTCAATAGATTTATGATGAATAAAATGATGTTTAACCTGAGAAAGTTCTAATGTACTTGGAGGCGCAGTGCCAATAGTCATTTCTTTAAAAAACTGTCTGGAATCTGCTGAAATGATTTCAGTTTTAAAATGTTGTGCTAATTTTAAACTTAATGATGTTTTTCCAATAGCTGTAGGGCCAACTACGGAAATTAAATATTTAGTTCCCATTTAATTTATAACCACATTTATAACAGAATTCAGCATTATCTCTATGTTTCTCTATTGAACAGCTTGGGCAAGATTGTGTACTTGTTTGTACACCTTTTAAACTATCTTTAACTATTTCTGAAGTAATAATACCGGTAGGTATTACAATAATAGCATAACCCAATATCATAACTAAGGATGCAATAAACTGTCCAAATGGTGTAACAGGAGCAATGTCTCCATATCCTACAGTAGTAAGAGTTACGATGGCCCAATATACACTTTCTGGAATGCTAGTAAAGCCACTAGAATCGTCTTCAATTAGATACATAAAAGTACCCAATATGGTGCAAAGAATTAATATGAACGAAATGAAAACCAAAATTCTTGCACGACTAGCTTTAAGTGCTTTTATTAAATTATTAGTTTCTCCAATATAACGTGCTAATTTTAAAATACGAAAGATACGCATTAATCGTAATGCTCTTAATGCGACTAAATGGTGAGAACCAACAAATAGTATGGATAAATATTTTGGTATAGTAGATAGCAAATCTATAATGCCGTAAAAACTTGTAATGTATTTAAGTGGTTTTTTTACTGTAATTATTCTAGTAATATATTCTAAAGTAAAAAGGATTGTTATAACCCATTCTGAAATATTAAGGAAATTGTGATATTTTTCATCAATGCTTTTCACACTTTCAAGCATTACTAACACGATACTTGCTATAATAACTATAAAAAGGATGATATCAAAGACCTTCCCTGTAGGTGTGTCGGCTTCGTAAACAATTTCATGAAGCCTAATTTGCCATTTTTTTTGTGGTTTGTCCTTTTCCATTAAATCAAATTTAATAAATGATTAGTTTTTTTCATGATTCGACTTTAACTGAAGAATCTTAGTGTTTTTATTTCTTCTTAAGTAGCTTTGAATTAAATGCTGAGTATCTCTATTATTTTCCATTGGAGTTATAATTGATTCCAAAACATCCAAATTATTGATTTGATAATTTAAATCAAAAAATCCGAGTCCTTTAAAGACTCCATTTTCAATATAAACCATGCTGCGTTCATCAATATCCCTTCCTCGATCAACAATCACCATATTTTGACTATCAAAGCTATTTTTGGCTATAAATTGCTTAACCCGCAGATTATAATCTTCGGCTGGCTCTTTTTGAATACAAGCTCCATAACAACTTTTAATGGTATAATTAAAGCAATTGGTTTTTGAAGCATATAAACCCGTTAATTTTTGACAAAGGCTATACTCTTCAACGGCTTTAAACATAAAACTTTTTGCACTTTGTAAGTTACTGTATGTGGTTATAGGCTTTTTTCTACCATCTGCTTTCTCTATCTTTAAATTGATATAACCATTGTCATCCTTAAAACTATATAGTGCATGCGTAAAAATAGTTCTTTTTAAGGCCGTATTAAATAAGGGTTTGTTGCGCTTTATTTCTTGACTTTCCTTTAATAAAGCAACAAGTTCACTACCTGTAGCATCATATGTTACTGTGTTGGCTAGTAACTGAATTTTTTTTGATTTGGGATTGGTGTTAGTAAAGTGCTGATTTATGCGGTGTTTAATGTTTTTACTTTTGCCGATATAGATGATTTTTCCATGTTCGTCATGAATGTAGTACACACCAGTTATAGAAGGTAAAGCATCAATAATATCCTTATGGTTAGGTTCCATTTGATACTTTGGCTCCATACGCACACTGTCTTGGATGATAACTTTGTCAAGATCTTTGTTGAGTAAAATTTTAAATAGTTTTAAAGTAGCCATAGCATCACCATCGGCACGATGTCTATCGCTAACTGGGATGCCCAAAGCTCTTGCCAATTTCCCCAAACTATAAGAATCTTGTCCAGGAATTAATTTTTTGGCCAATTCAACTGTGCATAAGGTTTCTCGTTTAAAGCCAAAGCCAAGGCGCTTGAATTCTGTTTTTAAAATACGGTTATCAAATTGCGCATTATGGGCCACAACAATACAATCTTCAGTAATTTCAACTATACGTCTGGCAACATCATAAAACTTTGGAGCATTGCGCAACATGGTACTGCTGATTCCCGTGAGATTAACAACAAAAGGTTGTATGTCACGTTCTGGATTCACTAGGCTAATAAACCTATCGACAACTTTGTGGCCATCAAACTTATAGATTGCAATCTCCGTTATCCCTTCCTCGTTATACTTTCCGCCTGTGGTTTCTATGTCTAATATTGCGTACAAATAGTGTTTATGCGTTTATTTGTTTGTTATTGGGATGTTTTTACTGTTTTTTAAATAATTATTCAAATTTATCAACAATGATTACTTTGAATGTCTTATAAAAAATCTTAATCATAATTTCTAGCTCCAAAAATACTGCTTCCAACCCTAATCATATTGCTTCCACATGCAATGGCTATACGGAAATCATCACTCATTCCCATGGAAATAGTTTTAGGTTTAAAGTTAAAAGTTTCAAGCGACATTAGTTCGTCAAAGCTCGATTTTAATAAATTAAATTCCTGTTTAATTTGGACTTCATCAGCAGTAAAGGTGGCCATTCCCATAACGCCAACAATACAAACGTTTTTTAATTCTAAAAATTCTTTAGATTGTAAAATTTCTGAAGCCTCATTAGTAGCCATTCCAAATTTGGAATCTTCTTTTGCAATTTTAATTTGAATTAAACAGTTAATGATTCTATTGTGTTTTATAGCTTGTTTGTTGATTTCCTTCAACAATTTAAGATTATCAACCCCATGAATTAAATTTACAAAGCTGGCCATGTATTTTACTTTGTTGCTCTGTACATGACCAATCATGTGCCATTCAACATCTTTTGGCATTTGCCCTTGTTTCTCAACCAGTTCCTGAATCTTGTTTTCCCCAAAAACACGATGCCCCGCATTATAAGCTTCCATTAAATCACTAATAGGTTTGGTTTTAGAAACGGCCACTAAAGTAACTTGTTTAGGTATTTGTGATTTAATATGATCAAGATTTTGTGGTATACTCATTTTTAAAATTCATAGATGGTGACGCCACTTCTCAACTTGGGCTCAATAAAGGTGCTTTTGGGTGGCATTTTTAAGCCATCATCAGCAATATGTTTAAGTTCTTCAATACTTATAGGAACCATTCCAAAACCAACTGCGAACTCACCGCTATCGATATTGCTTTTTACAAAGACCACCTCTTTTTTACCATTACTGTACAAAATGCGATTGTCGTTACGCAAATCTTCAATACCCAAAATGGGTTGTAAAATGGTCTTATAAAGAATTTGTGAATCCAACGCGTCTAAAGAGGTTTTAAATTGGTAGGCGGATTTGCGAAGGTATAACGAATAAAATTCACCATCTAAATACATTCCAAAATGATGCTTTTTTATGGGTTTGTATAGGATTTTCCCTCTGTTTTCAATTCTATAAAAGGTATCTAACCGAATTAAAAATTCTTCTTTGGTCAATCCATTAAGATCTTTTATGAGCCTGTCGAATTCATAAATATGCAATTCTGATTCTGGAATTAAAAAGGACATAAAAAAATTATAGGACTCCTCTCCGGTATGATTCGGATTTTGTGCCTTTAATTCTTTATACATTAAATAAGATGAAGCCGAACGGTGATGTCCATCGGCAATATAAAGGATTGGAATCGCTTCAAAAGCTTTGGTGATGTTATCAATGATTTCATCATTTTCGATGAGCCATAGATAATGGGTATCTCTGAATGTGGTCGTGAATTCAAATTCTGCACGTTCATTTTGAATCCCTTTAATAATATTTGAAATAAGGGCATTGTCAGGATAGGTTAGGAGCACGGGTTCCGCATTAAAACCTACGGTTTTGAGGTAATCCTTAAAAATATGTTCCCTGTATTCCAAGGTGTCTTCATGTTTTCGTATGACGTTGGCCTCGTAATCCTCGGCACTGGCAGCGGCAACCATACCGTTAAAAACCTGTTTGTCCCGATCTACAATTTTATAGACATAATAACAGGGTTTTGTATCCTGAACAAAAACATCCTCTTCCTTAAATTCCAAATACCGATTTCTTACCAACCCATAGCGCTCGGCACCTCTAATATTTTTTGAAAACTTATAGCCCGGATTGACAATATGTAAAAAAGAAAATGGATTGTAATCCAACCTTGCTTCGCGTTCAGCTTTAGTATAGGTTTGATAAGACCGCGAAGCGACCAAACTTACTTTGTCCCTAGTGGGACGAACTGCTTTAAACGGAATTAGTTTTGCCATATTTCAGTCTTCAGACTTCAGTCTTCAGTCTCCAGGTTTATAATTGCATTTGAACTGCCAACTGAAGACTGCTAACTGAAGACTATTGAAATTGTTTCGCTACTTTCTCAGCTTTTTTACTTTCAGAATAATCATAAAACCCTTCACCAGATTTTATACCCAATTTCCCAGCCCTGACCATGTTTACCAATAAGGGGCAAGGGGCATATTTAGGATTTTTAAAGCCATCGTACATAACATTCAAAATAGAAAGGCAAACATCCAACCCGATAAAATCAGCCAATTGTAAAGGCCCCATAGGATGTGCCATACCCAATTTCATGACCGTATCAATTTCTTCAACACCAGCAACGCCATTATAAAGTGTCTCGATGGACTCATTAAGCATGGGCATTAAAATTCTGTTGGCTACAAATCCCGGATAATCTTTGACTTCTACAGGAATTTTACCAAGTGTTTTGGACATTTCCAAAATGATTCCCATAACTTCATCACTCGTATTATAACCTCTAATGATTTCAACCAGTTGCATGATGGGCACAGGATTCATAAAATGCATCCCAATCACCATTTCCGGTCTTGAGGTTACCGAAGCAATGTGAGTGATGGAAATCGATGAGGTATTGGTGGCCAATATGGTATCTTCAGGACAATCTTTGTCCAGTTGTTCGAAGATTTTTAGTTTAAGCTCCAAATTTTCAGTTGCAGCTTCAATAACCAATCCAGCGTATTCAACACCCTCGGTAATATTGTCAAAGGTTGTGATGTTACTTAGCGTTTCTTGTTTCTCGGCTTCCGTAATACTGCCTTTCGAGATCATTCGATCTAAATTTTTTGTAATGGTCTTCAATCCCTTTTTAATAAGCGTGTCATTGATATCAATAAGTTGAACTTTAAAACCAGACTGTGCAAAAGTATGTGCAATTCCGTTTCCCATGGTTCCAGCTCCAATAACTGCGACGTTTTTCATAAAATATTTTTTAAAATTGATTGATAATCATAGTAGCAACCCGTAAAGCCTCAGTTCCATCATGAAGCGTCACAACAGGTGTTGTATTATTATTAATAGCGTCAGCAAAGGTTTCCAGTTCATCTAAAATGGCATTGTTATTCGGAATAGTCGGATTATCAAAATAGATTTGTTTTTTTACCCCTTCGGCATTTTGAAGAATCATATCAAAGTCTCCAGGTTGTTCTGGTGCATCTTTCATTTTGACCACTTCGCATTTCTTTTCCAAAAAGTCAACAGAGATATAAGCATCTTTTTGAAAAAAACGCGATTTGCGCATATTTTTTAACGAAATCCGACTGGCCGTAAGATTAGCAACACATCCATTTTCAAATTCAATTCGGGCATTGGCAATATCGGGGGTGTCACTGATAACAGCAACTCCACTTGCCGAAACCTGTTTGACATTTGATTTCACTACGCTTAAAATAATATCAATATCATGGATCATTAAATCCAAAACTACAGGAACATCGGTACCACGTGGATTAAATTCGGCCAAACGATGGGTCTCAATAAACATTGGGTTTACTATGTTATCTTTAACAGCTATAAAGGCAGGATTAAACCGTTCTACATGACCAACTTGTCCACGAATATTGTGCTGTGCCAAGAGTTCACGGATATGTTCGGCTTCCTCCACTGTATTGGTAATTGGTTTTTCAATAAATATATGCTTCCCTTTGGCAATGGCCTGTTTGGCACATTCGTAATGCGACAAGGTAGGCGTCACTATATCGACCATATCAACGGCATCAATAAGGGCTTCAACAGTATTGAAAGAGGTGTAACCAAATTCTTCTGCTACTTTTCTTGCATGGTTTTCGTTAGGGTCAAAAAAACCAACAAGTTCATATTTAGCAGATTGATTGAGAAGTCTTAAATGAATTTTTCCAAGATGACCAGCACCGAGGACTCCAGCTTTTAGCATGTTTTAATAGTTTTAACAAAAATAGTTTTTTTGAAGCATAAAATTCACAAAATCCAATTTTAAAGCAGCAGAACCTAAATTTCAAGTTGCGAATATTTGCTCTATTACGTTGCTAAATTAAAATTGAAATTTTAGCTTTCAACTTCAGACTTATTATTTTAATTTAGCATCAAAACCTACCCGACAATTGAAAGATACTTTTAAACATAAAGGCTTGCGACAGCAACTGGTTGAAGTAGTTAGAAACAAGGGCATTAAGGATGAAAACGTATTAAATGCTCTTGGTAAAGTCCCAAGACATTTGTTTATGGATTCTGGATTTTTGGACCATGCCTATCAGGATAAAGCGTTTCCCATTGGTGCCGACCAAACAATTTCGCAACCTTATACTGTGGCGTTTCAAACCGAATTGTTACAAGTTAAAAAAGGCAGCAAAAATTTGGAAATTGGTACGGGCAGTGGTTATCAAGCCGCCATATTGTGCGAGATGGGAGCGAATGTTTACAGTATTGAGCGCCAACTGGAGTTGTTTAGATTGACCAGCAAATTTTTACCCAAACTGGGTTACCGAGCTAAAAAACTCATATTGGGAGATGGTTACAAAGGATTAAAAGAAGAGGCTCCTTTTGATGGCATTATTGTTACGGCGGGTGCGCCTTATGTGCCTAAACCCTTATTGAGCCAGCTTAAAATTGGAGGTCGTTTGGTCATTCCTGTTGGAATAATCATACAGGTCATGACCTTATATATCAGAAAAGGTGAAAAGGATTTTGAAAAGCATGAGTTAGGTGAGTTTCGATTTGTGCCTTTGCTGGAAGACAAGAATTAATAGTTATGGATAACAATTAACTACGAACATGTTAAAAAAAATTATTCCCTTAATGAGCATACTGCTGGTATATACCTCAGTTGATGCTCAAGATCTAGATGCTTTATCACTATCATATGCAAAATCTTCATTTGACGAACTTTATGAATTTTTTAGCCTACCCAACGATTCCAATGATCCAGAGCAACTTGAACCGAATATCAAATGGTGTGAAAATGCTTTTTCAAAAAGAGGATTTAAAACACAACGATTGAAAACAGCAACCGTTCCGCTTTTGCTTGCTTCAAGATCCTTTCCAGGGGCAAAAAAAACAGTATTGGTCTATTTGCAAGTTGATGGCCAACCCGTTGATACTACCAAATGGTTCCAACCAGATCCATATATTCCGGTATTAAAAGAACAAGGTAAAGATGGCGATTGGAATATTATTAATTGGAATAATTTGAAGGGAGAAATTAATCCTGATTGGCGCATCTTTTCTCGTTCAGCTTCCGATGCGCGAGGACCCGATATGATGTTTTTAAAAGCTATAGACATTTTAAATGACCATAATTATGAACCCAATTTCAATATTAAGGTTATTATGGATTTCGAGGAAGAATTAGGTTCACCGCATTTACCAAAGGCAGTGATTGATTATAAAGAACAATTGGCCGCCGACATGTTGGTCATTTTTGACGGACCACGACACCTGTCCAATCAGCCTACACTTTCTTATGGAGCTCGAGGCATTGCTACTATTTCTTTAGAAGTATTCGGACCGCGAGTGCCTTTACACAGCGGAAATTATGGAAATTATGCCCCAAATCCTGCAGTTAAATTATCTCAATTATTAGCAACAATGTGGCATGAAGATGGTCGAGTTGCGATTCCTAATTGGTATGATGGTATTACAATTTCAGATGAAGTAAAGGCTATTTTGGACCAGGTGCCAGATGATGAAGCGCAAATACAAAAGGATTTCGGAATTGCAAGTACAGATAACATTGGCAATAATTTTCAAGAAGCCATTCAATATCCGGTACTTGGAATTTTAGGACTTGAAGCCGCTTGGGTTGGAAAAATGACCAGAACTATAATTCCTGCATCTGCCATCGCGGAACTGAATATTAGATTGGTAAAAGAAACCAATGGCGAACGCATGGTTAAATTACTTAAGGATCATATTATAAACCAAGGTTATTATTTAGTTGATGAATCTCCTACCGAAGCCGAACGCATGACCCATACTAAGATCATCCGGTTTAATTCTGAAATATCTTATGGTGCTTTTCGTACCGATTTTGACACCGA
>JBBKXS010000224.1:0-8417 GCA_037969605.1 Flavobacteriaceae bacterium | reverse complement strand
TACTACGAGTATAATTTCTCCAAAAGCATATTTGAAATATTTCCCTGTTTTGCCTTCTGAGAGTAAGTTTTGACGAATTTTTCTAAAGAATTTTATCATATTAATTTCCCGAGAAAGCGGGAATCTTATTGGTTGGTCATAATGAAGCACAACTCAGGGTTAAACGTAGTTCTGCTTTGAGAATGAAAAGATAATAAATTCTGAAACAATAATTTTAGAAAAGGACTTCGAAATACTCTCAAATTATTGGTCATCAATTAGCTTCGCGTAAGCGAAGAGTCAATTGTAGAATTTATTAGATTGGGAATTCGATAAGCAGAGCCAAATGCGAAGCATTCACGAATTCCTATTTAATAAAATAGAGGTGTGATGAGCTAAATTACTTTTAACCGGCGATGGCTCACGTTTTGGCTCGAAGCCCGTCGAAGGCGATATTAATTGGTTATATACCTAGGAGTAGGAATCAAGCCGAGTTAAAAGTAATGATTTTTGGTTTATCATTTTGCGAGCAATGGATTATAGCCGTTGTAGTGCTTTCGTTATTTTACTTTAAATTAATTTATTTTTTTCTAATTCCTCAAACTCACTTCGTCATCTATTTCATCAATTACGATCTTAATGTCAGTCATAACCTCATTATAAATTTCGATACCTCTTTTTCTTTGCCTGATAATATGACTCAGGATATTCGTAAATTCAACATCTTCTTTTAGACTTTCAAAATCGCTAGGTCTTGCCAATCTCAGCGATTGGTTATGAAGTCTTTTTACCTTTTTAACGATATAGGGTTCAACAACCACATTTCCCAATTGGTTTTCGCCAGCTGTATAATCCTCTATGAGTCTTTGTAAATCGACTTCGTATAATTTTATAAGATTATTTTTTAACACCTCATTTTTAATTAAGTCCAATCCTTTATTTTGTAATGAGCTATATGCAGTTGCCGTTATGTAGGGACTACTCCAAAAAGTTAAAATCCCAAAAATACTGTCGAGTTCAATTGAATAAGGCAAATCTTTTGCCATGTAATTTTCTAATCTACTGTATTGAACAATACAATTAGCATTGTAAATAGTATCCGCAGTAAAATCAATTAGCATTGTCTCTAGATTTTTCTTTATATCCTGCAATAAGAATAATTCTTCATTTTGACGTTTCCTGTTTTCATTCCAATTATTAATTTGCAAAGCGATTAGAATACCAATAACAACAAGCACAATTTCTCCAAAAGCATATTTCAGATACTTTCCAGTTTTATTTTTCTCCATAAGATCGTAGCGAATTTTTCTAAAGAATTTTATCATTTGTCCTTGGTTGGTCATAATGAAGGCTAGCAAGTTATATGTGGAACTAATATACCCATTTATCGATCTATTTTACAGGATAAGTGGAACTTTTGTTCTTGTTATAAAAAGCTGTGTTCAACTTTTCCACTTAATATTACAACCAATACTGGGTTTTTGAAGATCTGAAATGGGTTGTTTTTTTAATAGGTTATCTAAGGCACTTCGCAAATCTTTACCCGTGACAGGTAAACCATTGCCTGGTCTCGAATCGTCCAATTGCCCTCGGTAAACTAATTTAAGGGCGTCATCAAACAGATAAAAATCTGGGGTACAGGCCGCATCATAAGCTTTGGCTACATCTTGGGTTTCGTCGTACAGATATGGGAAAATAAAGCCTTGTTCCAAGGCGTTTTGTTTCATAAGGGGTGGTGCATCGTCTGGGTAATGTTCAGCGTCATTGCTAGATATGGCAATGCAATGAATTCCTTTTGATTTATAATCTTTGGCCAGTTGTGCAATTTGTGCATTCAGATGTTTTACAAAAGGGCAGTGGTTGCAAATAAATAAAATCAATGTGCCTTTTAAACCCTTAATCTTTTGTAAGTTCATCGGTTGTTGGGTAACAGTATCCAACAGTGTAAAATCGGGTGCTTGTGTGCCCAAGGGCAGCATATTTGATAAGGTTCGAGCCATACTATTTCCCGAGAAATCGGGAATTTCATTTAAAATTAAACAATAGTCATTTACAAAGTTAATTTTTTTGAATGAACTTCATACCCATCTATACAGCGTAGTTTTTTATATTTACACCATAAAGCAAAATGCAACAATGGATAACAGCATTACATTTGAAGATTTTACCAAAGTAGATTTACGTGTAGGAACCATTATAGAGGTGAACGACTTTCCTGAAGCTCGAAATCCTGCCTATCAACTTACCATCGATTTTGGAGCTTTGGGCATCAAAAAATCTTCTGCACAAATTACCACATTGTATAAAAAGGAAGCATTGTTGAACCGTCAAATTGTGGCAGTAGTCAATTTTCCAAATAAACAAATTGCTAAATTTATGAGTGAATGTTTGGTGTTGGGGGCGGTTGATGGTAAAGATGTTATACTTCTCAACCCTGAACATAAAGTCAAAAACGGTTCGGTTGTATCCTAAATTGACTTACAGAACAACATGAATTTGAAATCATTATGGCTACATATTGTAAGAGGGTATATTCGTTTGGGGCTGTTTTTTTATTATAAAAACATAAAGGTCGTGAATGCTGCAAATGCTCCTAAAACTGGAGCGGTCCTGTTTTTGGCCAACCACCAGAATGCTTTATTAGATGCCCTTTTAATTGCCACCAAAAACGGACGGTTTTCTTATTTTCTGACTAGGGCAAGTGTGTTTCAAAACATTATCTTCAGCAACATTTTAAAAAGTCTTTTGATGCTTCCGGTGTATAGGATTAGAGATGGCTGGAACAATCTTTCAAAAAATAATGCCATTTTTAAGAAGAGTGCAAAACTGTTGAGTGAATCCAAGGCCATAGCCATTTTTCCGGAAGGCACACACAATTTAAAACGGACAGTAAGGCCATTGAGCAAAGGATTTACCCGCATCATTTTTGAAACCTTTGAACATTATCCTGAAACCCACCTTCAATTGGTACCAGTTGGTTTGAATTTTCTAAAAGCCGAAAAGTTTGGCGACAGTGTGTCGCTTTATTTTGGAAATCCAATCCCTATTGCTTCTGAAGATATTAAAGATAAAAATGATAGTGTTGTGAATATAAAAGAACAAATATTTCAACAAATTTGTTTATTGACCACTCATATTGAAACTGATAATTATGACGATGTTATAAAAAAACTTGAAAACTTAAATGTCGATTTTTTAAATCCTGAAGCGGTTAATACCTGTATCGCCAATAATTTTAAAAATTGTGAACCAACCCGAACAAAAGATTTTTCAATTATTAAGAAGTTTTTTAAGTTTTGGTTGATTCTGGCTTTGATAGTCCCGTATCTCATTTGGAAATTGGCCTTTCAGCCTAAAATTAAAGAAGTTGAATTCACGTCTACCTTTAGATTTGTTGTAGCTATTTCAATAGTACCAATTTACATACTAACCCTTAGCATAATGTTGTTTGCACTGGTAGGTCTTAAATTGGCACTGTTGTATTTTTTAGGGGTATTGATCCTTGCACTTATAGCGGTAAAACTATAATTGCTTTCTAAAAAAGATGGCGTTCATCAACAGTTTATTGGTTCCATACCAAAACGCCCTAAAATTGGTGTTATCAGTAAAGACCACTACTTTTCCTTTTTTTAAACGACCGACCTTAAATGGAACCGTACTGGCCAAACTATCCAGATTGGGTTTTGAAATATAGCCACTTAGCAAGGGATGTTTAGTATATTGAATCGGGTTGTTATAACTTTGTTTGTCGGCATTTACAAAGATTTCTGTATTTCTAAATAAGGCAAGTGTATTATTTTTATATCCAAAATTTATAGGATGTGATCGGTCAATTTTTGCTTCAAAAATAGCACCCCCAATTTCTTGAGCACCTTCATAATCATCCCGTTGTTCAAAAGTAACTTCTTTTGCGGTACGTTCCATTTTTTTGATATCAAGTTTTATAAATTCATTGGTGTTCAACCAACGCAAAGCACTTTTATACCCTATTAAAGTGCCACCATTTTCAACCCATTCCTTTAACCCTTTGACATTCTCGGTACCAACAGAACCGCTTGCCATTATAATGGTATTGTACCTACTTAAATCTGCTCTATTTAGGTTATCGGTATCTAATTTGGTGACCGTAATATCGTAGCGTTGATCAAACAAATGCCAAATTTCACCGGCATCATAGCTGGAAATACCATTGCCAACTAACAATGCAATTTTGGGTAGCTCTAAAGTCCTAAATTCTGTGCTTCCCAAATCGATACCCTCGGTCAATCCAGTTGAGACACCATGGATTTGAACATGGTTTTCTTTAGCAATTTCATTTAAAAATGTATAAAGCTCATCGGAGGTTTTACTTTGATTCTGTACAGGAATCAATATGGTCCCATAATCGTATTGGTTGCTATCTACACCAAATGGTTTTAAACCCACCTTAGCTCTGATGCCACTATTTAAAATCTTGTTCAAGGCTTTTGGGGTATAATATTCGTGCCATTGCATCAAATAAGCATAATTACTTTTTGAAGACACCGTTCCTGCTTTCATGTCAAGATTGGTCACTTCCTCTCCTGCATTAGAAGTGGAAACACCTTCAGCATAATCCAAATTAAAAGCCAAAGGAAAGGACCATGCTGAAATATCATAAAATAAACTGTCTTCAAACTTGGTACGCTTTTCAAACATGGCATTGATCAGACGCGTATTTTTTTGGTTTTTTGGAACTATATAGCTATAACCTTTTTTAAAGTGTTTTCCGTTAAGAGTGACATCATTTTTTAGTTCATTGAAGGTGATATGTTGCCGCTTTAAGATTTCGGCCAAATGATAGGTCTTTGCAGCATCTTTTTCATCACCAAAAACAATGGCCTTACCAGTTTCCTTGGCAGCTTCATTACGTGCATTTTTAAAGAAATCGTGTTGATAGTTTAATAGTTGCTCCCGCATAGTTTTTGCAGCTTCTAATGTGGAAAGCGCAGTTGTAAATTGATTTCTTATGGTAAATGGAAATGTAATGATTCCATTATCGCTTTCTTGAATATGCCCGCGTGAACTGGCCTGCTCAAATAAGATTCCAATACCACCATTGATATCGGGAAATGTAGAACCCTTTCCATAGTAAAAATCGTCATAGTTCTCTTCGGTATAATATAATGAACCTATTTTATCTAAGGCTTTGGCATGAAAATTTCCGATTAGTCTTGTCAATTCCTGATTCATTTTTGGTGTCAAAGGATGTGTTCTGGATGGAATTCCGGGTTGAAAGAAAAACGTTGCATTCGTTCCCATCTCATGATGGTCTGTCAATATATTGGGCATCCATTTATGAAAGGTTACCAATCGTGCTCTTGATTCGGGCATCTGCGCAGGTAACCAATCCCTATTTAAATCGAACCAATAATGGTTGGTTCTGGCACGTGGCCAAACTTCGTTATATTCCCTGTCATTTGGATCGGGGTTCAAGTTTTTACTTTTATTGGTATTCGCCCAATAAGCAAAACGTTGTAGACCATCTGGATTAAAAGAGGGGTCAAATAAAATCACTGTATTGTCTAAAAGTTCTGTAATATAGTCTCCTTCAGCAGCAGCCAAATAATAGGCCACTAATAATCCGGCATTGGAGCCACTGGGCTCGTTACCATGGATAGAGAATCCTTGATATACAACAATGGGCATATTGGAAGTATCGACCGTATTATTTTCTATTGAAGCCATATGGGCTTCACGAATCTGGTCCAATCGTTGATGGTTCTTTGGAGTGGTGATCGTAAGTAGCAATATTGGTCTCCCTTCAAATGAAGCACCTCTATTTTCGATAGTTATTCTATCTGAAGCATCTGCTAAGGCATACATATACTGAACCAATTTATCGTGAGTAATATGCCATTCACCAACTTCATGACCAATGACCGACTTTGGTGTCGGGATATTTTGGTTATATTTTACGTTTGGTGGTAAATAATAGGTTAAATCGGTTTGTGAAAATGCTAATGATTTAAACAGAAAAAGAAAAGAAAGAGAATAAATTAGTTTCATTTGAATACGTTTTACAATACGTGATAAATATAAAAAAAACCGTTACGGTGAGGTAACGGTTTTAAATGTTTTATTAAAAAAGTTTAAATATCTTCAAAATTAACATCCGTAAAACTGCCACTTGATTTTTCAACAGGCTCTTCATCTAATTCTAAATTTTCAGTGGTATCGTCATCTTTTTTAAAGTCCTTTTGGTGACGTTCACTAATAACTTCGTCGCCTTTTTCGTTAATGATATAATCGGTCATTTCAACTAAAATTTCATTGAATTCAGTAAAATCTTCTTTGTATAAATAGATTTTATGTTTTTTGTAGTGAAATGAACCGTCATCATTTGTAAATTTTTTGCTTTCAGTAATGGTAAGGTAATAGTCACCAGCCTTTGTGGACCTTACATCAAAAAAATAAGTTCTTCTTCCTGCTCTTAATACTTTCGAGAAAATTTCCTCTTTTTCCATCATGCCGTGATCACTCATAGTTATTCTTTTATTATCTGTTAAGGTTTCAAAAATCCAAAAAAAAAGTATAGTAACCAACAATTTATGGTTTTTCTTTTTGGTCTCGCTATTTTATATTGAAGTTAATAAGGTAAAAACACCTAATTTAGAACTTAAAGTAATTTGTCTTCAGAAGGCTCATTAAGCTGATTGTTATAGAGTTCCTTGTAATACCCATCCACGTTCAACAAGGATTCATGGGTTCCTGATTGCACGATTTTGCCCTCATCCAATACTATGATGTGGTCGGTATTTTTTGCTGATGAAATTCTATGACTAACAATTATGGTGGTTTTACCTTTTGAAATCTTGCTTAGGTTTTTAAGGATTTTTTCTTCGGTTTCAGTATCGACGGCAGAAAGACAATCATCAAACAATAAAATTTCTGGAGATTTAATAATAGCTCTTGCTATGGAAATCCTTTGTTTTTGCCCACCAGATAGGGTGATGCCACGTTCGCCCAATTTGGTTTCATAACCGTTTGCGAACCCTTTAATGTTTTTATGGACATCGGCATTTTTAGCGGCTTCAATAACTTCTTCTTCAGTGGCATCTCCCTTGCCAAACCTAATGTTGTTTTTTATGGAATCGGAAAATAAGAAGGCATCTTGAGGGACATAACCAATACTGTTTCTCAAATCGTTTAGGTTGACCAAATCTATAGGTGTATGATCTACTGTTATTTTGCCAGATTCAATATCATAAAGTCGACCAATTAAATCTAAAATGGTTGATTTCCCCGAGCCTGTTTTACCTAAAATTGCTAAAGTTTCACCTTTTTTAATTGTAAAACTCACGTTTTTTAAGGCCTGTATATTGGTATCGGGATATGTAAAAGAGACGTTTTTGAATTCAATATGTCCTACAATATTCGAAGAAACTTCTACCTTGTTTTTAATTTCAGGTTCTAGTTTCAAAAATTCATTGATGCGTTCTTGTGACGCTTCTGCTTGTTGAACTAAAGAGGTTACCCAGCCTACAGCGGCAACTGGCCAAGTAAGCATGTTTACATAAATTAAAAACTCGGCAATCGTACCTATATCTTTGATTTCGCCATTAATGTATTGTATCCCGCCTACATAAATCACAAGGAGATTACTAATGCCTATAAGCAATATCATAGCAGGAAAAAATAGAGCCTGTACCTTGGTTAAATTTATTTGCTTTTGTTTGCCGTCGTTGGAGATCGCATAAAATGCATCATAATTTTGATCCTCAATTCCGTAGGATTTAATCACTGAAATACCGCTAAAGGATTCTTGGGTAAAGGCCGATAGTTTTGATAAATATTGCTGAACTATAGTGCTCCTTTGATTGATGATTTTACTCAATTTGTAGATTACAATAGAAAGTATTGGCAATGGTGTAACCACGTAAAAGGTTAATTTAGGTGCTACACTGAACATATAAATCAAAGCGACCACAAATAGGGTAATCATGTTCAAAGAGTACATTATTGCGGGCCCCACATATTCCCTTACCCGACTAACGTCTTCACTGATTCGGTTCATTAGGTCTCCAGTGCGATTTGACTTATAGAAGCTTAATGATAAGCGTTGGTATTGTTGAAAGACTTCATTTTTTAAATCGTATTCTACATATCTTGAAACATTTATGATGGTTTGGCGCATTAAAAATGTAAAAATTCCAGAAATAATAGCGGCACCTACAATATAAAGAATATTGATAAGCAATTCTGATTTTACAAATGCAATATCAGTAATGGTTCCTTTTCTAAATTCGTCAACCACATTAACGGATTGACTGATTAGACGCGGTATGAAAAGAGAAAATATTTTGGCAAAAATAGTGATGACAACTCCTAATAATAAACTGTATTTGTATTTGACAAAATATTTATTGAGATGCCGTAATTCTTTCATATAAAACTGAAAAAAACTTATTTTAATGTCA
>JBBKXS010000223.1:0-4150 GCA_037969605.1 Flavobacteriaceae bacterium | reverse complement strand
TGGGTTTTTATCTCTTGGATATGGTATTGGGCTTCTTGAAAAATACAAAGCAAAATTATTTTGGTCCACAATGACCTTCACAGTATTTGGATTGCTTATTTCGTCCCAATCATGGATTTCCACCATTAGGGAAGCCAAATCAATTTCTTTATTGGGATCATGTTTAAAAACTTCAAGGACTTTATGGAGGCTTTCACGTTCAGTAAATGGTTCATCACCTTGTACGTTGACCACAATATCAACATCTAAATCCTCAACAGCTTCAGCAATCCTGTCGCTACCGGATTGATGCTCCTTTTTGCTCATGATGGCTTTCCCACCATGATTTACAATCTCATTGTAAATTATGTCGCTATCGGTAACCACATACACCTCACTAAATAAATCGGTGGCAACCGTGGCTTCGTAAGTACGAAGAATGACGGTTTTCCCTGCCAAATTTTGCATTAGCTTTGCAGGAAATCGGGAGGCACTATAACGTGCAGGGATCATTGAAATGATTTTCATCTGTTAAAATCTATTTGTTTTTCAGCGGTCAGATGGAATGCCATATTAATTATGTTGGCGAGTCTCTGTCTTTTGGTCACGGGCATTTCATATTGGAATCCTGTATTTCAATTCAAAAATAAAACTTTTTATAGGAAATCAAGGGTAAGTTGGCTTATTCTTTTATAAGAAACTAAGTTTCAAAATAATCGTCCTTAAATCCTATTAGGTACAATTTTTCTTTAGCCCTTGTTATTGCCGTATATAACCAACGTATGTATTCTTTATCCATTCCATTAGGCAAATAGGGCTGTTCCACGAAAACGGTATTCCATTGTCCACCTTGCGATTTATGACACGTTATTGCATAGGAAAACTTAACCTGTAGGGCATTAAAATGTTTGTTCCCTTTTATTTTTAGAAATTTGCGATAATTTGAAGATTCATCTTCATAATCTTTTTGGACTTCCTGATAGAGTTTATTAGAATCTTCATAAGTGAGTGAAGGAGCTTCGGCTTCAATGGTATCTAAAAGTAAAACGGTCTCGAAAGGTCGCATTTTAGGATAATCAACCATTTTGACTTTGACATCTGCAAACCGAAAACCATATAAATCTGTTATGCTGAATATCTCCAAAACTTCAATAATATCGCCATTAGCTATAAAACCTGCCTCTGATGTAGGCTTTATCCAGAAATAATTGTTTTTAACAACCATCATATAATCACCAGCACTAAGTTCATTATCCCTAAATAAAATACGATTTCTAATTTGCTGATTATAAAGATTCGCGCGCTTGTTACTCCTTACTATAATTGCAGTTTCCTCATGACCATTGGCATCATAAGCGTCATTTATGGCATCCATAATTTCTTGCCCATCAACTAACCTAACAACGTCTTTAAAGTCTTTTAAATTGAATGCGAAAGATTCATAAAATTCATCCTGTAAAACCTCACGCAATCGCGTGGCATTTTCTAAAATACCTGAATCCAATTCTTGTCGTACGACCTCATCTAATTCCATTCCAATGACTTTTTTGTTATAGTTCAAATCCAATAACTGCATATCCATAGCAGGGCTTAAATCTGATTTTACAGGTGGCAACTGTGCCTTATCCCCAATCAATAACAATTTACATTTATGGCCAGAATACACATATTGAATTAGGTCATCAAGTAAGGAGCCATTTTCAAATAATTTTGAATCGGCAGGAATATCTGGAATCATAGAGGCTTCGTCAACTATAAAAATAGTGTTTCGATGTTTGTTTGGCTGCAATATAAATTTTACACCGCCAGCTTTATCTTTTTTCGGAAAGTAAATCTTTTTATGGATGGTAAAAGCTTCTTTGCCTGAATAATTGGAAATCACTTTTGCAGCCCTTCCAGTAGGTGCCATTAAAACGGCACTTTTTTTCGTTTCCCATAAATTTGAAACCAAAGTACCAATAATACTTGTTTTGCCAGTTCCTGCAAAACCTTTTAAAAGATATAAAGTATTGGGTGTTGTATCGAATACAAACTGTGCAAGTTGGTCCAAAACTATATTTTGCTTGGATGTTGGTTCAAACGGAAATTTTCTCTTTAAAAGTTGGTAAAATTCTGAAGAAGTCATTTAATATAGTTCACGGTTACAGTGAGTGTGCAAGATACTATTAAACAGCACGTCTTTAATACCTTTATTAATAAAATAAAATGTTATTATATGTAAAACAATTTTTATATCTTTCCTTTTTTATTGGAATTTTGTTTACAATGGTTTTTTGTGAATAAAAAAAAATTGTAAATTTGCGTTTGACTTTTAATATAAAATAAATCAACTAACTATGTTAAAAATAATTATAGGTATTGTCATTGTTATCCTATTAACGATAGGTATTGTAAAGATAATTGACAAATTTGTTCCTCAAAAATTAAAAGGCGTAATCAATATTTTACTTTGGATAATTATTGCGATTTTAGGCTATGCCACATTCATGTCTGTTTATGGTGAGATTCAGTTTAATCAACTTAAAGACAAACGTTATGCTGTTATCATTGTAAAACTTAAAGACATTAGGGATGCTGAATTGGCCCATCGACAAGTTACTGGCAAATTTACAGATAATTTTGACAATTTAGTTAGGTTTGTTGATACCGCTAAATATACTATTACCCAGCGTAGAGATTCTACCGTTAAAGATCTTGAAGCTACCAAACGTTTTACGGTCGATATGTTTAAAGAAATCGTAATTGTTGACACGCTTGGATATGTATCGGTGAAAGATTCGCTATTTGGAGCAGATACACGTTATAAAACCATGATGAACTTACCCGAAGGTGTTGGAGAACCTGGCGCTAAATTTGAGCTAAAGGCTGGAATGCTTGAAAATATTCCTGTGTTTGAAGCTTCTGTACAAAAATCGGTGATTTTATACGATCAAGATAAAAATTTAGTCAATAAAGAAAGCCAAGTGGTTTCTGTTGATGGCGTAAATGGACCATCTTTAAAGGTTGGATCTATGGATGAAGTAAACACAAATGGAAACTGGCCTAAAAACTATTCTAAAGAGCAATAGTTTGAACAAACATAGTAGTAAAGCATTGTCCATTCAAATAAGTTTGAGTGGACTTTCTTTTTGTATCTTAGATAGGCACTTAAATACCATTGAGCATCTTAAAAGCATCCAATTTGAAAAAAAAGCTACGCCTTTTGAGACCTTAGAACGACTCATAACAGCGCTTAACACCAATACAATTTATGAGCACGTCTTTCAATCTGTTTTGTTGATTTATCAAAACGAGCTTTCCTGCTGCGTTCCAAAAGCCTTATTTAATGAAGAGAACAGTGCTGATTATTTAAAGTTCAATGCGAAAATTTTAAATACTGATTTTATAGCTTATGACGAAATATCCAATAACAACAGCATCAATGTTTTTGTGCCCTACGTCAATATTAATAATTATATTTTTGACCGTTTTGGAGTTTTCGAATATAAGCATGCCTCTACATTACTTATTCAAAGTTTGCTTCAAAAGGAAACCAACTCAAAAACTGCTACACTATATGTAAATGTCAATAACACTCAATTTGAAATTGTAGTTATAGATAACGGCCAGCTAGCGTTCTACAATACCTTTGAATATCAAACTAAGGAAGATTTTATTTATTTCATTTTGTTTGCTGTTGAACAATTGCATCTAAACCCTGAAACTATTCTTACTAAACTAATGGGCAATATCTCTAAAGATGATGAACTTTATGAAATTGTTTATACATACATCCGGTTTGTGGAATTTATCGAACCATTCCATAGTTATGAATTTGAAGAAAAACAACGGCCCAATAGGCCTCATGAAAACTATATCATTCTAAACAGCTTTAATTAATGCGTATTATTTCTGGCCAATATAAAGGAAGACGCATAACCGCACCAAAAAAACTACCCGTTCGTCCTACAACCGACATGGCTAAGGAAGCCTTGTTTAATATTTTGAATAATCACTATTATTTCGATGAGATTTCAGTCCTGGATTTATTTGCAGGTACAGGAAGTATTAGTTACGAATTTGCTTCACGTGGTTCGCAGCAAATCACTGCAGTGGATGAGGACTATAGTTGTATTAAATTCATCAATGAAACCGCAGAAGCCTTTGAAATGTCTATTACAGCAGTTAAAAG
>JBBKXS010000222.1:0-14248 GCA_037969605.1 Flavobacteriaceae bacterium | reverse complement strand
AATAAAACCCCAGCATACACGAATTAGTATAAAACCCCAACGAGAAAACACATGAATCCTCTAGTTAAAGTAAAACAATCTCTCCTCCACGGAAAAGGTGTTTTTGCAACACAAAACATTCATAAAGGAGACCTCATCGTGGAGAGCCACATGGTCCTGATCCACATCAACGAAAACTTGCCTGAAGCCTTGGCCACGCTCCAATTTCCCTGGACAGATGACTATGACGCCATCTGTTTAAGTGATGCTGGCAGTTTTTTTAATCATAGTGGACAGCCTAATGCGGAAGTTATAGACCGTGATTTCACAAATCAAATTCAAACATTTGCCGCCAAAACAGCTATTGCCAAGGGAGATGAAATTACCATCTATTATAATGATGCCTTTGAAAAGTTTATTCATGACTAATGAAAAGAAAATAACAAACGCTAAAAAAACCTAAACTACATAATTACGCCGTTTTAGCCAAAACATGCACAGATAAGCATTCGGTTATTTTCTTACAATTAAGTATCTTTCTGCAATAATTCGCATAACCATTCAATCTATTTTTTATGAAGTTTATACCATCGCTGCTCTCTGTTTTTTTTATTATCATTGTAACTAGTTGTCAAAACAAAACAGATCAGCCTGTTGAATCAACTAAATTTACTCATAATGATTATCAATCTTTAGTAAGTCTTTTTAAAGATTGGCGAGCCTTTGAAGCGCCTCCACTTAAAAATGGCGCACCAGATTACACTGCTAAAACCTTTGAAATACGATGGCCTAAATTTAAAGAACTTCAGTCACAACTTAAGTCTATAGACACCTCGGGTTGGTCAATCTCTAACAAAGTAGATTGGACCATTGTTTGGGCGGAAATGAACGGTTACGACTTTAATCATCACATTTTAAAACCTTGGCAACGAGATCCCGCATTTTACAAATCGATATGGACCGACAAAAGCGATGTACCCGCACATGAAGGCCCAACACATCACGGAATTACAGAACTTTGGATGTATGACTTTCCATTAACGCAAGATGCCAAAAACCGTTTAATTTCCGATTTAAATGTTATCCCTCCTTTAAATGAGCAAGCGAAAATTAATTTAACGGGTAATGCCAAAGATTTATGGGTTGCTGGGATTAGAGATATCAAAGAACAGAGTGAAACATTACAGGCTTTAGTTGAAAAAAATGGCGTAAAAGATCAGCCTAAATTAATGACCTCCATCGAAAATGCATTGAACTCCACAAACGATTTGGTTGATTGGCTGGAAATAGAGGCAAAATCAAAAACTGGTCCTTCTGGTATTGGAAAAGATAACTACAGTTGGTACATTCAAAATGTACATTTAGTGCCATTATCATGGGAAGATGAAGTGATGCTTTTAAAACGTGAACTCGCAAGAGCCTGGGCATCCCTCAAACTTGAAGAGCATCGCAACAGAAATCTACCTCAACTTTTAGATTCTGATTCACCAAAGGCGTATCAACAAAGTGCAGAAGCTTCTGCAAAAAGTCTTATCACATTTTTAGATAAAAACGATATTGTCACCGTTAAAGATTATTTTGAACCAGCGCTGAATGAGCATTTAGGAGCATATGTTCCTAAAGACAAACGCAACTTTTTTTGGATAACCGCACATTATGACCAAAGACCTTTATACTCTCATTTTTATCATTGGTTTGAATTGGCAAGAATGGATATAGAACCTCACGAAAATTATATTCGTCGAGGGCCGTTATTATACAACATCTTTGATTCGAGAAATGAAGGCATGGCTACTGCAGTAGAAGAAATGTTTATGCAAGCAGGCTTATATGATGACAATCCTAGAGTACGAGAAATTGTATACATCATGATTGCGCAACGTGCTGCAAGAGGCTTGGGTTCGCTTTATGCACATGCTAATGAAATGACTATGGAAGAAGCTGGAAGTATTCATTCAGATTACACACCTCGTGGTTGGATGAAAACTGAAAAGGAATTGCTGTTATTTGAACAACATCTTTATTTACGCCAACCAGGATATGGAACAAGCTATATTACTGGAAAATATTTAGTTGAAAGTGCTTTGGCCGATTTTGGCAGAGAAAAGGAATTGCTCGGGGAAACTTTTGAAATTAAGCCCTTTTTTGATCAACTAAACGCTATTGGTAATATTCCTATTTCACTTGGTCATTGGCAAATGACTGGTAGTGATAAACATCTTACAATGATTAAATAATAATCAATGGCAAGCCTCCAACCAACCAAACTCACTCGGCAGATGGGAATTTTAGCCCTAACTGCCACTGGTATATGTTCTATGTTAGGTGCTTCAATTAATGTGGTGCCATTTATGATTCAAAGAAATGTTCCTGGCATAGGTCCTTATGTATTACCTGCTTTCGCTTTTGCTGCTATACCCGCCTTATTTGCGGCATTGGCTTACGCCATATTAGCATCGGCAATGCCTAGAGCAGGTGGAAGTTATATTTATGCAAGTCGTGGCCTAAACCCATATTTAGGTTTTGTTGCCAGTTTTTCGCAATGGTTTGGATTATCAATAGTTATTGGAGTGATTGCTTATATCACGGTGCCATTTATGAGAGACGTGGCGCAGGGATTAGGATGGGATTCAATCGCAATACTTCTTGAAATTGCATGGGTACGAGTGAGTATCGCTTTAGTTTTAATATGGGGTTTTATACTGGTGAATATAAATGGTATAAAATCTTATGAACGTATCCTCATCCCGATGATGATTTTAATGTTTGCATTAGGAGCTATTGTGATTATAGCAGGCTTTAGTTACAATCAAAATGATTTTATAACGGCACTGCAAGAAAAGGAAGGTCGATTATTTTCGCCCACTCCTACCATAGGTTTTGATTTGCGCATATTTTTGTCTGCTGCAGCCTTATTGTTTTCTAGTTTTATAGGCTTTGATTCGATTGCACAAGCTGGGGGTGAGGCTAAAAAACCTAACAAATCATTACCAAAGGCCATCATGTTTGCGATTATTGGTGTTGGTATCTTTTATTTCTTGTTTTCGGCAGCGGTCTATAATACCGTCCCATGGAGTTTTGTTGCATCAGAAGCAGCAACCAAAGATATTACGGCGCCCGGATTATTAAGTTATGTTCTGCCGCCAAGTTTAGGCGTGGCTATAATATTAGGTGCAACAATAGCCTTAATAAATGATCTTCCAGCCATGTTACTTTCGGTATCAAGACTTATGTTTGCTTGGGCAGAAGATGGTATTTTCCCATCTGTAATTTCCAAAATTCATAAAAAACACCATACACCATATATTGCACTTATCGCTGCAGGTTTAATGTCAAGCATTGGTGTATTAGGGTCTCATTTTGCGGGTGACTTTTTTCTAGGTATTGATATTATGGTGACATCAATGATGGTTAATTTTTTATTGATGTGTATTACATTAATCACCATTAAAAAATTTAACCCACTATTGGCCAAAGAAATATCAGTAGTAAAAAACAGAACCCTTCAATTATGTATTGGGTGGTTTGGTATCATTTTTCTATTTGGCTTCCTTTGTATTCACACCTATAAGGATATAACTTCAGAAGTTGCAGCCTGGTATTTTCATTCGACCCCAATCTGGTTGCTCGTTATGTTAATTGCTAGCATTATATTTATCTACAAATGGAAGTGGTTAAGTGTAAACGAAACGAATCTTTCAAATAAGTTTAAATCATTACCAAAAGATTAAAATGCAAAACTCAATAGAATTGGCTTCAGGTCTAAAAATTTCTCGCATCGTCACAGGCTTATGGCAAATTGCAGATATGGAACGTGATGGAAACTTACTTGACCCAGTGGAAACATCCTTATCTATGAAGCCTTATGCCGATGCAGGATTAACCTCCTTTGATATGGCAGACCATTATGGTTCGAGCGAAATTATAGCAGGTACTTTTAAAAATAATTATAATCAAAAAGATAGCGTAAAACTATTTACTAAATGGGTTCCAAAACCTGGCAACATAAGTAGAACCGATGTTAAAGATGCTGTAAAAAAAGCCTTAGACAGGATGCAACAATCGTCAATAGATTTAATGCAATTTCATGCCTGGTATTATCCAGATCCGAGTTGGTTGGACGGTTTATTTTATTTAAAAGAATTAAAGGATGAAGGATTAATAAAGAATATTGGTGTTACAAATTTTGATACTGCGCATTTACAAATTGCCTTGGCAAGTGGTATTCCAATTGTAAGTAATCAAATATGCCATTCTTTAATAGACCAACGTGCCAATGGAGAAATGGAAAAAATATGCAAGCAATATGGTACAAAAATTTTAGCCTTTGGGACATTAGCTGGTGGGTTTTTAACAGATAAATGGCTTGATAAACCTGAACCAATTATATCTGAATTATCAACTTGGTCTGAAATGAAATACAAGCGTTTTATTGATGCTGCTGGTGGGTGGGAATTATATCAAAATCTTTTAAAAACAGTAAAACAAGTCGCAAATAAACATCAAGTATCAATCGCCAATATATCAAGTCGATATATTTTGGAAAATCCTGAAGTCGCCTCTATAATTATTGGTGCACGATTAGGAAAAAGTGAACATATTGAGGATAATAAACGAATCTTAACTATAGATTTAGATCTCGAGGATATAGAGACCATTCAAAATGCTCAAAAAATGCTCAAACCGATTTCTGGTGGTTGTGGGGATGAATATCGCAAACCTCCTTTTTTAACGGCCTCTGGAGACTTAAGTCATCATTTGGAAAATATCCCTAAAGTTTTTGACATAGAAACAGTTTCTAACACCAGATCGCAAATATATAGTGGCACCGTTTGGGAAGAGTTTGCCGGCTATTCAAGAGCGGTAAAAGAAGGGAATTGCATCTATGTATCAGGCACTACCGCCACACATAAAGATAAAATGATAGGTGGTAATGATCCCGCAGCACAAACACATTTTATCATTGATAAAATTGAAGCAGCTTTAGAATCATTAGGAGGTAAATTAACCGATGTGGTTAGAACACGCATATTTGTCAATAACATTAAGGATTGGGAACCTGTTGCACGAGCACACGGAAATCGATTTAGCGGCATAAATCCGGCGAATACTTTGGTGGAATCCAAATTAGTGGGCGAAGGTTACCTTGTTGAAATCGAAGCAAAAGCGATACTTCAATCTTGAGGTTCTTCCCAAATGATTTTATTGTTTTCTAATATTTTCAAAAATGAACTCCATTCAGTAGTCATAAATGCATTGACTATTAACGCAAAATCATCAACTAATTTCGTCGCATGTTCTAATAAATTTAAATCTTGTAATGACGGAATAGTGGTTCTTGCGGCTGCAACACTCAACACCTCATTTAATTTTGAATAAGGTGAAACCACAAAAGATTGCCATGCACCAACTTGTCTATTCTTTGGTTTTTGCGTTTGTCCTTTTGACCTTAAATCATCAATGTTAAATATTATGTTTTCAAGAGCTATATCTACTGCTGCATTGGATTTATCCTTCTCTGTTAAATAAAGTTTTAACTTTTCAACATGCTTCGTTTTTTTATCAATGCCACTGAGTAAGTTAAACAATCTCCCAACTTGAACATCTGCAAGTTTCTGGTATTCGTATAACTTTAAATCTACATCCTCGTTAAGATTAAAGCGAGGGTCATTTATAACTTTAATATGAGTTGAATCTTTTAAAGATTTATAATTTAAAACAATATCATAATCCCCGGGAAGTACAGGTATACCTCTAGATTCCTCATTCAACCATGCTCCTGGCAACGTGTTTGAGCGTTCATCTAAATTCCATACAAGGTAATTAAGTCCTTTAGCTAAAGTTTTCGTTTCGACGGTATTGATTAATTGTAGTTCTTTATTATATATTTCAGCTTTAACTAAACTTGCAGAGTCCGGTTTTTCATTTAAATAAAATGGAATTTTAGTTTTTTGAAACACTCTGTTTTTACCTTCAAATGTGGTATGAAACCCAGTCCATATATTTCCAGGTGGCGCAATAAATAATCCTTTAACTTGCACAGCATCATTGATAGGTAAAGCAGTGATTCCTTTTTTAATTCTATTAGCAGCAATTTCTCTTAGGCTTAATAAATCATCTAATATCCAAATTGCTCTACCAAAAGTTCCAATAATCAAAGCTGATTCTCTTTCTTGTATTGTCAAATCCATAGTTGAAACAGATGGAAATCCATTTTGAATTTGAGTCCATGAGTTTCCTTTATCGAAACTTATCCACAATCCATTTTCAGTACCTAAAAATACGAGATTAGGCTCAACGGAATCTTGGATTACTGATAGTGCATATCCTTTTACTTTGTTTTTATCAGCCATTAATGTCCAAGTTTGGCCAAAGTTTTCGGTTTTATATAAATAGGGATTATAGTCCCCTCTTCTATAATTGTTTACCACCATCCAAACTGTGCCAGCATTATATTTTGATGCTTTTAATCTAGCAATCCAAGATTCTTTAGGCATTCCATTTACATTATTCGTCAAATTCACCCAGGTTTTTCCTTTATCCTTAGTCAGCTGTATTTGACCATCATCTGTACCTACCCAAATAACATTTTGATCAACGGGGCTAGGTGCTATAGTTAAAATGCTATTATATATTTCGGCTCCAGAGACATCCAAAGTCAAGCCTCCATAATCAGCCTTCTGATGTTCTGGATTATTTGTCGTTAAATCAGGAGAAATAATATCCCAAGTCTGACCTTTATCATGAGTTATATGCACAAATTGAGAACCATAATAGGCCGTATTTGTATCCCATGGATCTTGAGCAAATCCTGCATTCCAATTAAAACGTAATCTAGTAGTTAAACTTGGTGAAGGTGGTTGTATACTAATATAATATCCTGTTAATTTATCATATCTATGAATATTTCCATTCTGAGATGTCCCATAGCCAAAACGTGAATTTTCACTATCTGGTGAGATATAGAATCCATCATTTCCAATTAAATATTGCCAGTATAATGTTCTTATCCCACCACGTTTCCAAGTGTACCCTGGACCAGACCAGTTTCCATTATCTTGCATGCCTCCATAAACATTATAGGGCAAATCGTTATCAACATTTATTTGATAAAATTGAGCCACGGGAATTGTTTCAGGAAAGTACCAACTCTTACCATGATCATAAGTTATACCTAACCCTCCATCACCTCCAATTATAAAATGTTCAGCATCATAAGGATTTACCCAAAAAGCATGAAAATCGGCATGAATTCCTTTAGTTTCATCAGCAGGTATCATAGGTTTTGAGTCAAATGATTTTCCTCCATCATAACTTACTGACAAGGGTTGGTAAATATTATAGAGTCTATCAGGGTTTTTTGTGTCTACAGCTAGATCTTGAAAATAAAAAGGACGATTATTTGTAAACTTAGGGTCTTCATTTACAATATACCAAGAAACACCTGCATCGTCACTTCTGTAAAGTGCATTTTTAGTAGCTTCAACTTTGGCATAAACTCTGTTTGAATCACTTGGTGCCATTGCTATACCAATTCTGCCAAGTTCACCAGCAGGAAATCCTTCAGCCTCTCCTATTTGTTTCCAAGTTTCTCCACCATCAAGCGTCATGTATAATCCAGAACCAGGACCTCCTGAAGTAAAGTAATAAGGTGTTCTTCTATGTTCATAAAGTGCTGCAAAAAGTTTGTTTGGATTTTGACTATCCATGACTAAATCAGCAACTCCTGTCATATTATTTTTTGACAGAATAAGCTTCCATGTTAATCCTCCATCAGTTGTCTTGTAAAGGCCTCTATGCTCATTAGGTGTGAAAGGATCTCCCAAAGCACCAACGTATACTGAATTAGGATCTTTTGGGTCTACAATAATACGGTGAACTGTTTTTGTTAACTCCAATCCCATGTGTTGCCAAGTTTTACCGCCATCAATACTTTTAAATACACCCATACCCAAGTTCATGGAATTACGCGGATTGCCTTCTCCTGTACCAACCCAAATGACATCAGGATTATTTTGTTGAATAGCTATAGCTCCAATATTTTGAGTCGGTTGCTGATCAAAGATAGGATTCCATGATGAGCCTCCATTTTCAGATTTCCAAACACCTCCAGAAGCTGCCCCAACATAAATAATTTTAGGGTTATTTACCACAACATCTATTGCCGTTATACGTCCGCTCATATTTGCAGGACCAACGTTGCGAATGTTTAAGTTTTTTAAATTGGAAAAATCAACGTTTTGGGCATAAGAAGAAAAAATGCATATTAAGAAAAAAAAAACTTTATAAAAATTGATAACCATAGTAGATATGTTTAAGGTTTTAAATATACAATATCTTCATAAATTTTGCAGGACTACTATTTTCACATGTATTGTTAACAACTCCCGTTTTCTATCCTCGTAAATAATTGTATTTTTACACGCTTAAAACCAAATCATTTAATGGGTAAAATCATTGCAATTGCCAATCAAAAAGGAGGTGTTGGGAAAACCACAACCTCGGTAAATTTAGCAGCGTCCTTAGGCGTTTTAGAAAAAAAAGTGTTGCTCATCGATGCCGACCCTCAAGCCAACGCTACTTCAGGCTTAGGTGTTGATGTTGAAAGTGTCGAAATTGGCTCATACCAACTCATTGAGCATTCGGCTTCGGCAGAAGAATGTATTATTAAAACGACTGCTCCTAATGTTGACATCATTCCATCACATATCGATTTGGTAGCCATAGAAATTGAACTGGTCGATAAGGATGAGCGTGAGTATATGCTACGTAAAGCTATTGAACATTTAAAATCATCTTATGATTATATTCTAATCGATTGTGCACCTTCTTTAGGATTATTAACCCTAAACGCCTTAACAGCTGCCGATGCAGTGCTCATTCCTATACAATGTGAATATTTTGCTCTTGAAGGTCTTGGAAAATTGCTAAATACCATTAAAAGTGTTCAGAAAATCCATAATAAAGCATTGGATATTGAAGGGATGCTGTTGACGATGTACGATTCGCGTTTACGCCTTTCCAATCAAGTGGTTGAGGAAGTTCAAAAACACTTTAGTAACATGGTATTTGAAACCATCATACAACGCAACGTGAGGTTAGGTGAAGCACCAAGTTTTGGTGAAAGTATCATAAATTATGATGTAGCTAGTAAAGGTGCTTCAAATTACTTAAGTTTGGCAAAGGAAATCATTAAAAAGAATGAGTAATGGCGAAGGCAACCAAAAAACAAGCTTTGGGTAGAGGGTTATCGGCACTTTTAAAAGACCCATCCAACGATATTTCTTCGATTCAGGACAAAAATGCGGACAAGGTTATAGGTACTATTATTGAGCTTGATTTGGAGGCCATTGATATCAATCCGTTTCAGCCAAGAACCAGTTTTAACGAAGAAACCCTCCGGGAATTGGCTTCCTCTATTAAAGAACTTGGAGTGATCCAGCCTATTACCGTTAGAAAACTTGGGTTCAACAAATTCCAATTGGTTTCTGGTGAGCGTCGTTACAGGGCTTCTAAACTTATTGGTTTAAAAACCATTCCGTCTTATATCCGAATAGCCAATGACCAAGAATCATTGGAAATGGCTCTGGTTGAAAACATCCAACGTCAGGATTTGGATCCCATTGAAATTGCCTTATCCTATCAACGGTTAATTGATGAAATTCAATTGACACAGGAACAATTGAGCGAGCGCGTAGGTAAAAAACGTTCGACCATTGCCAATTATGTGCGGTTGTTGAAATTGGATCCCATCATCCAAACCGGAATGCGTGATGGCTTCATTTCTATGGGACATGGTCGTGCCATCATCAACATTGACGATCAAGGTATACAATTGAGTATTTATGAAAAGATCATAAGTGATCAACTTTCTGTAAGGGACACTGAAGCATTGGTTCGGCATTATCAAACTGAAAATACCCTTAAAGCTCCTGAAACACAAGAATTTCCAAAATATATTAAAAAGGGTATTAAAGAGTTTTCGGAATACTTTGGTCATAAAATTATCGTTAAGGTTTATAAAGACGGAAATGGCAAGATTACTATTCCATTTCATTCTGAAGAAGATTTTAACCGCATCAAAAAACTTGTAGAAAGTGCCAAATAAATTCGCTTTAGGGATTCTAACCATTCTTTTATTAAGCGTTGTTGGCAATGCCCAAAAATCGGCAGACAGTACTTTGGTGGCTACAGATTACATTAAAATCCAAGACACAATTGCAAGACCGGAGATTAATGCCTTGTCGCCTGCAAAAGCAGCATTTTACTCGGCCATTTTACCTGGATTGGGGCAAACTTACAATAAAAAATATTGGAAAATTCCTTTGGCCCTTGGAGGAGTAACGACGGGCGTTCTAATCTATAAATATAATAACAAGGAATATAACCGTTTACGTGATGCTTATAAAAGCAGGTTGGCCGGATTTGAAACGGATGAATTTTGGGGTGCTGATGCCAATGGAAATCCTTTATCTTCGCCACGAATAACAACAGATGGTTTGATCAGGGCACAGCGTACGGCAAACCGAAATCGAGAAATTGCATTAATGGTCACTTTGGGGCTTTATGCATTAAATATCATAGATGCAAACGTGGATGCCCATTTACTTCAATTTAATGTCGATGAAAATTTGGCATTAAAACCACATTTTAAGTATAATGAAATGGAAAATAGAACTGATTTAGGCTTAACCTTAAACTTTAAATTTCAATAATGAAGATTGCGCTGCTAGGTTACGGAAAAATGGGGAAAACAATAGAACGAATCGCTATGGAGCGTGGCCACACTACTGTTATAAAAGCTGATGTCGGTTCTCAATATGATATTACCAGAGCTGATGTCGCCATTGATTTTAGTGTTCCAGATGCTGCTTTTAGCAATATTTCAAACTGCTTAAACAATGGAGTTCCTGTAATTTCGGGCACAACAGGATGGCTTAAGGATTACGATAAAGCTGTGACCTTATGTAACTCAAAAAATGGTGCTTTCACCTACGCCTCCAACTTTAGCTTGGGAGTGAATATCTTTTTTGAGCTCAATAAGAATCTGGCAAAAATGATGTCTAATTTAGACCAGTATAAGGTAAATATTGAAGAAATACATCATACCCAAAAATTGGATGCGCCGAGCGGAACCGCTATTACTTTGGCTAACGGTATTATAGGGGAAACGAACTATAAAAAATGGTCTATGGATACGCCAAAATCGGATGAAATTGGGATTGTTGCTAAACGCATTGACAATGTCCCTGGAATTCATGAAATCACTTATGAATCCAAAGTTGATTCCATACAAATAAAACATGCAGCACATAGCAGGGAAGGATTTGCTTTAGGTGCTGTTATTGCAGCAGAATGGATTATTGGAAAAAAAGGGGTGTTTTCAATGAAAGACGTGTTAAACATTGGTTAATTTAACTTTTTGAAGTAACGTTTTATGATACTTTTCAACTTATAAAAAATTTAGAAAATGGATATATCACAATGGTTGATTTTTTTACTGGTTGTTCAAATCGTACACGGTTTAGGAACTTGGAAACTATATATTAAGGCAAAAAGGCAAGCTTGGGAAGCATTTATACCCATCTATAATGCAGTAGTCTTGATGAAAATTATCAATCGTTCGCCATTGTGGGTCATTTTACTTTTTGTCCCTGTAGTCAATCTCATCATGTTTCCTGTGGTTTGGGTTGAGACTGCCAGAAGTTTTGGGAAAAATAGCTATACCGATACGTTTTTGGCTGTGATTACTTTAGGATTTTATAATTATTATCTCAATTACGCTGTTCATGTTACCTATGTTGAAAACAGGGATATACATCCAAAATCAAGTTCTGGGGACTGGGTAAGTTCTATTTTATTCGCCATTGTTGCCGCTACCATTGTACATACGTATTTTATCCAACCGTTTACCATACCTTCCTCTTCATTAGAAAAATCATTGTTGGTTGGTGATTTTTTGTTTGTGAGCAAGTTTCATTATGGGGCTAGGACACCGATGACGACCGTAGCAGCACCCATGGTACATGATACTATTCCACTATTAAAAACAAAATCGTATTTATTTGATGACCATAAAGGTAGTAACTCTTGGAAAAGCAAACTTCAATTACCTTATTTTAGAATTCCTGGTTTTGAAAAAATAGAACGTAATGAAATTGTGGTATTTAATCAACCAGCCGACACTTTGTTGGATATGAATGACTTTCATCCTGACCGAAATTATTACAAACCTATAGACAAAAAGACCAATTTGGTAAAACGTTGTGTGGGAGTTCCCGGGGATTCATTGGAGGTTAGAAATGGTCATGTATATATCAACGGTAAAGAAAACCAACTACCCGATAGAGCTAAATTACAGTTCTCCTACAACATTGAATTTAAAGGACAGTTCACTTCCAACGAACAGGTTTATAGCATTTTAAGAAGATATGATATCACCGATGGAATTGGATATGACCCCAATACAGAAACCTATTTTGTTCAAGCTACTGAAGAGGCCGCCAATAAAGCCAAAAACCATCCCAATATAGCCAGTATAACGTTAAAAAATGGAGTAAAAGGAAATCGAGATTCAAATATTTTTCCCCATGATCCTAACTATAATTGGAATTCGGATTTTTTTGGACCTATTTATATTCCAGAAAAAGGCAAAACCATTAATATCAATTTAGAAGTGCTTCCAGTATATAAACGATTGATCACCGAATATGAAGGCCATCAACTTTCGGTCAAGGGCAATCAGATTTTTATTGACGGTCAAAATGCAACAACCTATACCTTTGCCCAAAATTATTATTGGATGATGGGAGACAACCGCAACAACTCCATAGATGCCAGATTTTGGGGTTTCGTACCGTTTAATCATGTGGTTGGTAAACCTGTATTTATTTGGATGAGTTGGGATACAAATGGGAAAGGTTTTGGTAAAATACGTTGGGAGCGCTTATTTACCACCGTTGGTGGTAGCGGCAAACCCATTTCCTACTTCATTCCATTTCTTGTGGTATTGTTTGGAGGTATTGGTTATAATAAATGGAGAAAACGCAGGAAAGCAAAATAGTTAAGTCGTGAGTTGTTAAGCCGTTAATTTTTAAATTTCTACCTAACAACTAACAACCAAACAAATGAACATTCTTTTACATCCGACCTATTTCCCTAGTATAGCAAGTTTTGTAGCTATTGCAAAAGCCCAAAATGTGACTTTTGAAGTGTGTGACAATTACCAAAAGCAAACCTACAGAAACCGCATGCATATTTATGATGCTAATGGGAAATTATCTTTGACCATTCCTGTTGTGTATTCACAAAAAAACAGGCAATTGTATAAAGATATTTTAATTTCTGAAGATACGAACTGGCAGGATTTACATTGGAAATCGATACAATCGGCTTATAGTAGTTCCCCTTTTTTTGAGTTTTATCAAGATGATTTACTACCCCTTTTTACTACAAAACATCAATATCTTTTGGATTTTAATTTTAAATGCTTAGTAGTCATTTACGACTGTTTACAGCTCCCTTTTGAATACATGCGTAGCAAAATTTACAATCAAGCAACAAATGATCGAACAGATTACAGGAGTTTGGTAGATAACAGAAGAGAAAAGGAACAACCCTTTAAACCCTATGTACAAGTGTTTGACGACAAGCATGGATTTATCCCCAATTTGAGCATTTTGGATTTAATCTGTAATGAAGGCCCAAATGCTTTAATGTATCTGGAAGCCCAACAAATGGAATTGTAATGATACAAGCTCTAACACATTACGGCATCCACTTTGGCTTACCCTTATTAATTGCACTTTTCTTTTTTAAATCCAATTGGAAAGTTGCCTATATTATTATGCTTGGTGGGCTATTGATCGATTTGGACCACCTATTGGCACATCCCATGTTTGACCCTAACCGATGTAGTATTAATTTCCATCCACTTCACTCCTATTATGCCATAGCAATATATATTGGTCTGACTATTTTGAAAAAAACAAGGATTTTAGGAATTGGGCTGATTATTCACATCCTGGCAGATGCAGTAGATTGTTTTCTAATGTAGATTTTAAAAACCTCAATTCAAAAATACAAAATTCCAAAGTTGATGTTTATTTCAAATTGAAGACTGAAGACTGAAGACTGAAGACCGAAGACTGTTGTATGTCCCTGATATAGGTTGACCACTTTAAACAAAGTGTATACTTATGAAAGCAAACATTAAACTATTAAAAAAGCAACGAATTTATTCGGAAGAATTTAAACGACAAATTGTAAA
>JBBKXS010000221.1:0-7392 GCA_037969605.1 Flavobacteriaceae bacterium | reverse complement strand
GGACAGAATATGGTAATCTATATTTTAGGGAAGTAGGATCAGACAGTTTGAATCTAGTTATTAAACCAAACGAAGGCTTATATTGGGATATTGAAAATGCTACTTGGTCTCATGATGGTCAACATATAGTAGTCAAACAGATAGATGATAGGCAAGTTAAAAAAATAAAACTGACCAAAACGACGCCTGAAGACGTCGGGTATAAACCCTATTTTAGGGCAGGTGAACCAATTCCTATTTACAAATATTATATTGTTAACGCCGAGACAGGTAATAAAACAACCATTGAACTTGATCCTGAATTTCCATATGTGCATATAATGAGATGGAATTCAGATAATAGTTCATTTTTTGTGATTGCATCTGATCGCTTGATGAAACACATTAAGTTATTAGGTGTTAACCCAGATACTGGGGAGTCTTCAATAATTTTAAGCGAAAAATCAGAGACGTACTTAGTTGGTCTTAATTTATTGCAGGGTTATAGCAATCGCTTAAAGGATATGAATTTAGTTACTTTTATTGATCACAAACAGCAGTTTGTTTGGTTGAGTGACCGCAGTGGTTATAAGCAATTATACCTTTATGATTACGAAGGTCATTTGATCAGACCCTTAACCAATAAATTGCAGAATGGAATTGTCGCTGAAGTAAGGGACTATGATAAAATAAATGATTGCATCTATTTTACTGCGCATAGCGACCCAGAGCAACCTTATAGCATGCAAGCATTTAAGTCTTCCCTTAATTCAAATTCGATTCATAAAATTTCAGAAGCAAAGGGGATTATTGATATTATCACTGGTCAGAACGACACGCTTTGGCTATTAAGAGCAGGGCTTCCAAAATTATTGCAAGTGGATTGTTTTTCTTCAGATGGACAATTTCTTAATACGGCTTGGCAAGGGAATTTCTCCTCAATAGAAGATAACTACTTTAATTTTGAATATACAACGGTTAAAGCTGCCGATCAGAAAACCAACTTACAAGCCTTTATATTAAAACCTACAGATTTTGATGAAGCTAAAAAGTATCCTGTTGTTGAGTATATTTACGGAGCTCCGTTTAATAATGTAGCAAATATGAATTTTTTCTCACATTGGTTATGGGATTTAAATACGCTCGCAAAACAGGGATTTATAGTGGTTTGTATTGATGGTCGAGGAACTGAAGAACGCGGGAAGGCCTTTAACAATTTTAGCTATGGTAAATTTGGACAGGTAGAAATTCAAGACCATGTTACGGCAATAAAACAACTTGCCAAAGAACGCTTTTATATGAATTTAGAAAAGGTCGGGATATTAGGACATAGTTGGGGTGGATATTTTGCACTTAGAGCCCTTGTAGAAGCTCCTGAATTTTACAAAGCAGGACATATTAACGCACCAGCAATCGACCCCGATCAGTTTCGGGTGGCCATAGAACCATTTATGGGTTGTTTGCCATCGGATTGTCCTGAGCAGTATAAAAAATCAAATATTTCAGATAAATTGAGTCGTTTGAAAGCGCCACTTATGATTGTTCATGGCACTGCCGATGATGATGTCCCCATTGATGACTCTTATTTTTTGGTAGAAAATCTAAAAACACTTGGATATAAAAATTATGAATTTGTGGAATATCAGGGTATGGATCATATTGTCATGAGAAATCCAGAATGGAAACCTTCAATGATTCACTTCTTTTCTCGACATCTTCAGAATTAAATGAGATGTTTAATAATTAAGCTTTAATTTTAAGGGCTTTCTACATTTTTTGAATTCATCCATTCTTGACGTAACTCGTCACTAACTTTGCCCGTCCCATCATGTTTCCAGCCTGGAGGTTTTATCAGGTAAAGCCACCTGTTTTTTAAAGATTTCCGTCCGGAAAAAGCGTCTTTAAACATATTAACCCACTCAATAAAGGCGATTTTTATTGGGTTGTAGGTATGAATATTTTTTACCAGACCATAGACTACTTTTTCGTTTTCGAGTTCAGGTTGAAACGTACCAAACCATTTATCCCAAATAATTAAAATACCTGCATGGTTTCTATCTAAATACAAGGGATTTCTACCATGATGTACCCGATGGTGAGATGGCGTGTTCATGACGGCTTCAAACCATTTTGGGAGCTTGTTAATCGCTTCGGTATGGATCCAAAACTGGTACAACAAACTAATAGACATTTGCAATAAGATCATGGCGGGATGAAATCCAATCAAAGGCATCCATAACCAGAATATAAAGGAATAAAAACCACCTGACCAAGTTTGCCGTAATGCTGTGCTTAAGTTATAGTGTTGAGACGAATGATGAATGACATGTGACGCCCAAAACAAACGGCATTCATGCGAAATACGGTGGAACCAGTAATACGAGAGGTCATCAGCAAAAAAGATAAGCACAAAACTCCACCAAGTCAATGGAATGGTAAAAAACCTGAAGTGTTCATAAATGTAGAAAAACGAAGCCAATACAATGGCTTTACTTAAAAAACCTAATAGCACATTGCCAATCCCCATGCTTATTGAAGAAAAAGCATCTTTGGTTTCGTAGGTATTGATCTGTTGTCTTATGGTTACAACCAATTCCACCAGCATAGCCAAAATAAAAAATGGAATTGCATAAAGAATAATGTTTGGAAACTCTGGCATGATAACCTTATTTAAGGCTCTAAATTACAAAAATAATTGAGTATTTTTGAGGCTTCTATGACAGCGACCTATCACAAATACATTTTAAATTTTGAACAACCTAGCGGGACGTCTAGAGGCGTTTTAAACACCAAGGAAACTTGGTTTATTATTCTAAATTCTGTAGGAAAGCAAGGAATAGGGGAATGTGGACTTTTAAGAGGCTTGAGTGTTGATGATCGACCAGATTATGAAGCACAACTTCAATGGACTTGTCAACATATTCAATTAGGGTTGGAAACACTTTATACCGAAAATATTGAATTCCCCAGCATTCAGTTTGGATTGGAAATGGCTTTTCAATCTTTAAAGAGTCAAAATGAATTTGAACTGTTTCCATCTGCATTAACGGAAAGCAAAGCTTCAATTCCCATCAACGGATTGATTTGGATGGGAACCGAAGCGTTTATGAAACAACAGATCAAGGAAAAAATTGAAGCAGGTTTCAGTTGCATTAAAATGAAAATAGGCGCTATCGATTTTGAAACCGAGTTCAATTTGTTAAAATCTATTAGAAAGGAATTTTCTTCAAAAGATATTGAATTACGGGTTGATGCCAATGGAGCATTTCAACCTCATGAGGCATTAGATAAATTAAAACGTCTGTCTGAACTTGACTTACATTCCATAGAGCAGCCCATTAAAGCGGGTCAGTTGGAAGCTATGGCCGATTTATGTGAACAAACTCCACTGCCTATTGCCTTAGATGAAGAATTGATAGGCGTATTTTTTGTAACAAAAAAGCAAGATTTGTTACAAACTATACATCCCCAATACCTCATTTTAAAACCAAGTTTTATTGGAGGCTTTAAGGGCACGCAGGAATGGATTCAAATCGCCGAAAACCATGATGTAGGTTGGTGGCTTACCAGTGCCTTGGAAAGTAATGTGGGCTTAAATGCCATTGCACAATGGACCTATACTTTGCAATCTATAATGGCACAAGGACTTGGAACAGGAAGTTTGTTCACCAATAATTTTGAGTGCCCATTACAGGTAAAAAATGGTACATTGCGTTACAATAGAAAGCTTAACTGGAAATTTAAAATATAATTTATGTTTATAGAACAAGGATTTAAAGGTCTTCACGAATGGTGGCGTTATTTGATTGGAGTTATCATTGCCATTGCGGGAATTTTTATATTTTCTGTGCCACATGCGGCAGCCATAGCCATCAAACAACTAAAGGGAGACGTTGATGTCTCAAAACTTCAGGATGTCAATTATATCATGACCTTATTTGAATCTAACATCAATTTGGTTTTAATCTTGTTACCATTTGTAGGAGGGTTGATTTGCTTGCTTTTAGCAGTTAAATTTTTACACAAACTATCTTTAACTCAACTTACTACCACAAGACAAAAAATAGATTGGAAACGCTTTTGGTTTGTGTTCTTGTTTTGGGGAATCCTATCTTCAGGCTTGGTCCTGTTGGATTATTATATGTCTCCAGGGGATTATGTGGTCAATTTTAATCTGGTACCCTTTGCGATCCTCTGTGTCATTGCCATTATAATGGTGCCACTACAGACGAGTTTTGAGGAATATCTGTTTAGGGGTTATTTGATGCAGGGTTTAGGTGTACTAACCAAACGGAAATGGATTCCGCTTATCGTCACTTCTGTGGTATTTGGCTCTTTGCATATTGCGAATCCAGAAGTAGAAAAACTGGGCTACGTGATTATGGTTTATTATATAGGAACCGGTCTCTTTTTAGGCATCATGACCTTGATGGATGAAGGCATGGAATTGTCCTTAGGGTTTCATGCGGCCAATAATTTGTTTACGGCTTTATTGGTTACGGCAGACTGGACCGCCTTTCAAACGCACTCAGTTTTAAAAGACATGTCCGATCCTACCCAAGCTGGTTTTGTGGATATTTTCATGCCGGTTTTTGTCGTGTTCCCGATACTGCTTTTCATTTTTGCCAAAAAATATAAATGGACCAATTGGAAAGACAAACTATTTGGTAGGGTGGAGCAACCTGAAATTGAACCTGAAATCAATGAGATAGGAACTTTATAAAATGGCTTTATCAAGATGTTTTTTATAAGTTCTCAATTCTAAATTCTCGCGACCTGGATTCACAATTTACCCTTTTGCCTTGATTAAAATGGAGGCTTTATTGAAATCGGAAGCCGCATTAATCACATTTCTAAAATCTTCATAACGGTCTAAATCATATTCATTGGATCTATAATATTCTTGAATGGTAATCACTAATTTGTTGCCATCAAGTTTATAGTTGGACTCGAACTTACATATTTTATCACCTGTTTCAGATTTATAGCTTTTATCAATAATCAAAGAACTTAGTCCTTCAACCTCATAGCCATCTGGGATGTTAATGGTAATCAGGTAATCGTACTGGTTGGGATATTGCATCTCAATAGGATGGATACGCTTGGTTTCCTGATAGAGTTCGCTTTGAGTTCCAATCACTTTACCAACTTCAAATATATAACTATCACCAGCATCGTCCAATAAGGATTCCGAAGTCATGGTTGACTTCACGATAAAAGGTTGGTTGTATGCCAATTGGTTCATATCGGTATTCTCAACTTCATAATCCACCACTTCTTTGTCATCAATACCAGAACCCGTGAGATAATCCTTGAACTGTTTAAGACCTTGTTCTGAAGTTAAAGTCATAACGGCTCTATTGGTTTCGGCCCAATGTCCATAATATTCCTGATACTCTTGCACAGACACTTTTTCGAGATCATCCAGAAACGTAATGTCAATGTTCCTTTTAATCCTGCTGTATTCAGGATCTTCCTCAGTTATCTTTTTAAAATAATAGTCGTAATTGTCCATAACAAACACGCCATAATTGCCCAAAAGATTAAACGGGGCTTCACCAACCCTATTTTCAATCCGGTCGGGAGCAATATATTTTTTTTCGGTTGGCAAGTAGATTATAAAATCGCGTAACATATTGGGAATGAAAAAATCGGGATCGAATTTAAATTGAAAACGGTTGGACGTTATCACAATTTCGTAGGGAACATTTAGGGCCTTTAGGTAATGCCCATAGGCTTTAAGTATGCCATAATCACTTGCCGACCTGTTTTTTAGAATATAATCTAGATTGGTAAGTTCTTCATTATTGTTTTTAACAATAGTGAAGTTGGTTTTTATGAAATTATCCACTCTTGAGGCTTTTTCGAAGTTGGATATTCCGGTTTTTCCTTCTGTAATCAAAGCCAAATCACCGGATGATAGATTCGTAACATCTTTAGGAAAAAATTTAGAGCCCACATTGTAGGCTACATTGCCCCAAAACATATCTTGGGTATAAGTTTGCTTATTGGGGTAACATTGGTAGGCCACTTCTATTTTATTGGCATCTGGCGTTGCGTATTCTTCCTCAACAATAGCAGGCATTTCTTTTATCTCCAAAATTTTTGCAGCAGCACCATTAACGGTGATATCCTTAAAAGGTGCATCGGTTCGATAAGCTTTGATGCTGGAACCCAAAGTTCCAGTGATGAATAAAAATTGAACGTCTTTTATCTTATAATCTTTCTGAAGGGATTCAGAACCAAAAATATCAAATTCCTTTTCAACAGTGTATAACACCTCAATTTCAGAATTTTTCTCAACACCTTCAATGGCAAATATTTTAAAATCGCCATATTCCTCCACATTTTTCATTTCTTTGATATTGTCCTTATTGAGAAGGGTGACTTTACCTTTAGAATTGATAGTTCGGGCTTTGATGTCTACAACTGTTTTAACACCGTTCATTGGAATGTAAACGGTGTTGTTCCTACCAATGCCTTTATCGTCATTTACACGGGTTATGGTATGTTCGGTTTCATAACGTTTGGGGTCCGACAATATGCTTGATGTGTATTCTACAATATGTTTTTTTAGGATACCTATTGTGGATTCTTTTAATTCATCTGAAGTTAGCATGTGGAGTTGAGGTTTCTCAGTCCAATTGTAAGTTTTATAATGTTGAGAAAAGCAATTTGTAGTTGCAATTAGCAGGATGATCACTAAGTTTTTTGTCATGGGATTTGGTCTATGATGATACTTTTTTTATAGGCTTTAATGAGACTTTTTATGAAATCGTTCCAAGACTCAAATTCTTCATTTTTAATACTTAAGGTGTTGATATAAATTGACTTGTGTTGAATAATTTGATTGTCCTGTGTTGTATAGGTTATGCTATATCCGTAATCTGGATTGTTAAAAGTTGAGGTCTCAGGGACATAACTTAACTTAAACCCTTCGGGAACAGTAAAGGTTGTGATAAATTCTTTTTTGAATTTATAATCTATCTTTTTACTGTACTTACGATCTTTGATATCGATATTACTTTTGGAAAGGGTACGATCAATATTCAAATTAATATAACTTTTACCACCAATGGTTTTTGTATAATTTTCAATATTCAAATCGTAATTAAGAATTAAAGGGGTGTTTTTATTATCAAAATTTTCTTTTGAAATATTGGTATAATTAGTCTTGTTATTTCCTAAGGCCAAGGTGGTATTTAAAAATTCCTCATCGGTTTTGTCTCCTTTTTTATATACATAGTCTGTAATAAAATCTACTTTATCATAACCTATCATATTACGTTGCTCCGATACTTTGAGCGTTTCATTTTCCAAAGTCATATGACTCGTGATAGTTGACATGCTTTGGTCTGGTTTTTGAACAGGAACTTTTATGATTTTATAAGTGCTGTCGTCAATGCCAAGAAG